>CAZUEM010000046.1:14067-23126 GCA_964619155.1 uncultured bacterium | reverse complement strand
GGCCGCTCGCGGGCGCTGGCGGCGCTGCTGCCGCGGCTCGAGCGGGCGCGGACGAAGCTGCTCGCGGGGCTCGGCGGGCGGCTGCGGGCGCTGGCCGGGTCCGCGCAGCGCTGACCTCGGGCGCGTCCCCGGCCTGCGCGGGTTCGACCGCGAGGCGCACCTCGGCCCCCAGCAGTTCCTCGAGCGCGTCCAGCCGGCCGCGGCCCGCCCACAGCTCGAGCTGCGCGTCGCGCGCCGCGGCGGCGACCAGCGCCACCCGCTCGCCGCGCCGGTGCACGCGCACGCGGCGCACGAGCTGGTAGTGGCTGCGGTCGAGCCCCTCGGCCACGCGCAGGATGGCCGACAGCCATCTCACGGTGCCGCGCGCCGGGCGCGGCAGCGCCGCGAAGTGCGGGTCGCGGCCGCGCCGCGGCCGGGCCTTGCCGTGGTAGCGCGCGACGAGCGCGATCTGCTCGACCTCGCCCGCGTGCAGGCCGCGCAGGTTGCCGTTGCGGACGATGTAGGCCGAGTGCTCGGCGTGGCCGTCGTAGCCCACGACCGAGCCGACGTCGTGCAGGAGCGCCGAGAAGTGCAGCAGGTCGCGCTCGGCGTCGCCGAGCCGGTGCCAGGGCCGCAGCCCCTCGAACAACTCGAGCGCCAGCTTCGCGACGTGGCGCGGGTGCGGGCCGTCGCCCTCGAAGCGCGCGAGCAGGCCGAGCACGCTGCGCTGGCGCAGGTCGTCCACCGGCTCGAGCGCCGTCACTTCGCGGCCGTGCCGCAGCAGGTAGTCGGTCACCAGCCCCTCGCGCACGCCGTAGTCCGACAGCGTGATCGAGCGCGCGCCGGTCGCGCGCATCACCTCGATCAGCACGAGCGCGCCCGGCACGATGATCTCGGCGCGCCGCGGGTCAATGCCCGGCAGCCGCTCGCGTTGCGCCTCGGTCATGCGCACGAGCCGCGCGGCCTGGCGCTCGAGCGATTCGGCGGTGAGCACATGGCCGTTGATCTGCCGCACGCCCTCGCCGCGCTCGTCCCAGCTCGCGATGTGCGCGAGCGCGTGGATGGCGCCCGAGGATCCGTAGAGCCGCGCGAAGCCCTCCGCGCCCGTCTCGCGCAGGCCCGCGCGCACGCGGCGGCGGATCACGCGGCGGAGCCGCTCGAGTTCCCGCTCGGTCGGCGGGTCGTGCTCGACCATCGTCTCGGTCAGCCGCAGCGCCCCCAACGGCAGGCTGACCACGCGGTGGAGCCGCTCGCGGTCGGCCACCACGAGCTGCACGCTGCCGCCCCCGATGTCCGCGACCAGCGACGGGCCGTCGCCGAGGCGCAGCGCGGCCTTGACCGCGTAGTAGATGAGGCGCCCCTCCTCGGCCGCCGGGATGACGCGCGGCCCGACGCCCGAGGCCTCGCGCGCCGCGGCGAGGAACTCGCCGCCGTTGCGCGCCTCGCGCACGGCCGCGGTCGCGGTGCACAGGATCCGGTCCACCTGGTGGCGGCGCGCCAGCTGCACGAAGCGGCGCAGCGCCTCGGCGGTGCGGCGGATGGCGTCGCGGCGGAGCCTCCCCGTGCGGAACGAGCCGCGGCCCACCTGCACGACCTCGCGCTCGCGGTCGAGCACCGCGAACTCGGTGTGGCGCACGGCGCGCGCGATCACCATGTGGATCGAGTTGGTGCCGATGTCGATGGCCGCGATGCGCATGCGGGTCCTCGGGAGTGCGGGCGAAGGTGCGGACGCACTCTATCGTCCGTCCCCGGGGGCGGCCAGCCGGCGCCGCCGGACGTCGCGGCCCGCCGGCCAGTCCGCGGCCGCCGTGCGCGAGCACGCGGTGCGTTTTCGTGCGGGGCGCGAGCGCGCGCCAGTGCGCATTCCGGCGACGCGAGAAGGCGGCGGCCCGTCACCTGACGTTCTGCCCGCCAAAACCCGGGGGTTCCCGTCATTCCGGCAGGTCGCGAAATCCGGCAATGTTTCCAACATGTTGCCGCGCGGTAACGGGAGCGAAAGGCACGGGTGATGCTCGGACGCAGCGCGTCCGGAAAGGAGGGCGTCCCCATGAACGTCGTGCTTCGTTCGATCCTCGTGTTCGCCGCGCTGCCGGCGCTGGCCGTCCCCGCGGCCGCCGCCGAATACGTGGTGTCCTCCGGCGTCGCGCTGCCGAACGGCGGGAAGGCCGAGGTCGTCTCGATGGCCGGCATGCGGCACGTGCTGACGGGCGGCCTGTTCGGCGAGGCCTCGGTGATGCGCGTTCCCTCGGCCCCCGGCGGCGCGATGCTCGCGACGCTCGCCTACGCGCGGCCGTGGCGAATCGCGCGCGCCGGCGCCGGCTTGCTCGCGCTGCGCGCGCACGACCGCGACTCACCGGCCGGCGCCGCGCCGCTGCACGCGGCCGGGTTCCAGTTCGCGGCCGGCATCCAGGTGCCGCTCTCGCCCGGGCTCGGCGTGGACCTCGACGCGCGCTACGTGTTCTTCGACCGGCCCGAGGGCCAGTCGGCGCCCGACCGGTTCGCGACGCGCTACTGGACGCTGACGCTCGGCGTCGCGTTCCTCGGCGACGCGCCGCGCGACGACGAACGCTGACGCCGTTTCCGCGGCGACCACCTCACACCCGCGGCTCGATGCGCCGCGGCCGCCCGTGCCGCCGCGCGCGCGGGACGCCGCCTACTTCCAGCCCTCGCGCACCGCGCGCGCGTAGGCGTCCCAGTAGGGGTCGGGCGCGGGCTGATCCAGCGTGAGCACGCGGCCGTCGGGCTCGGCGAGCCACACGCGGCCCGCGCCCTTCATCACCTCGCCCACGTCCTCGGCGACGATGCCGTCCGCGCGCAGCGAGTCGAGCACGGCCTCGGCGCGGCCCGGCTTCGCGGCCACGAGCAGCGCGCCCTCGGCCAGCGTCGTGTACGGGTCCACGCCCAGCACCTCGCACGCCACGCGCACCTCGGGCGAAAGCGGGATGCGCGCGCGTTCGATCCGCAGGTCGTGGCCGCACGCGCGCGCCAGCTCGACCATGCCGCCCAGGACGCCGCCCTCGGTCGCGTCGTGCAGCGCGGTGACGCCGCGCTCGCGCACGCCCGCGCGCACCGCGGCGCGGCAGTCGGCGACCACGCTCACCTGCGACTCGAGCGCGCGCAGCTTCGCGAGCGCGTCCTCGGGCAGGCCCGCGGCGGCGAGCGCCGCCCCGAGCCGCTCCGGGCAGAGCGAGGCCGCGACCGCGGCGGTCTCGATCGCGCAGCCCTTGGTGAGGATCACGCGGTCGCCCGGCGAGGCCATGGCCGGCGTCACGTAGCGGCCCTCGTCGCCCACGCCGATCAGCGTCGCCGCGCCGACGATGCTGAGGTCGCAGCCCTCGTAGCGCCCCGTGTGCCCGGTCACGACCGCGACCTCGAGCCGCGCCCACTCGTCGCTCATCGCCCGCCAGTACTCGGCGAACGCCTCGTCCGGGAAGTGCGGGGGCAGCGCGAAGCTCACGCTGGCCCACGCGGGTGGGATGCCGGTCGTCCAGAGGTCCGAGGCGATCAGGTGGCAGGCGAGCCGCGCCGAGCGCGCGGGCCCCAGCGCCGGGATCACCGACAGCGGGTCGGTGGTGAGCGCCAGCACGCGGCCCGCGCCGACCCGGACCACCGCCGCGTCGTGGCCCGCGCGCGGGCCGGCCAGCACCTCGGGCCGCGCCGCGCCCAGGTGCGGCGCGACGTGTTTCGCGAACACCTCGGGCGAGATCTTGCCGAGCGCGGGCGCCGGCGGCTCAGGGCGCATCGAGCGTGTCGCGCAGGGCGGCCTCGAGCCTCGGGAGGTCGCGTTCGACGACGCCCCACACGATGTCGAGGTCGATCCCGAAGTACTCGTGCACGATGACGTGGCGCATGCCGATGATCTCGGCCCACGGCACGCCGGGGTGCCGGTCACGGAAGGCCGGCGACAGCGCCCGCGCGGCCTCTCCCAGCACCTGCAGGTGCCGGACGAACCACACCTGCACGAGTTCGTCCGAGCGGAACGCCGCCTCACCACGAACGGAGTACCGCCGGATCCGCTCGAGGGCGTCCAGCATGTCCTTCACGCGCTCGCGATCGTCCCTCACAGCGGCCGCGCCTCCGCCAGCACCCGCTCACGAATCCGCTCGCGCAGTCCGCGCTCGGTCACGACATCCACGCGGATCCCCATGCGCTCGTTGAGCTCCATCCAGAGCCCCCCCAGATCGAGCAGGGAGCGGCCCGCATCGAGATCCACCAGCAGGTCGAGGTCGCTTCGCTCGTCGGCGTCGCCGCGGGCGACCGATCCGAACACGCGAACATTGCGCGCCCCGTGCCGTGCGGCGATCTCCAGGATTTCCGCGCGGTGGCGAGTGACGACGTCATTCGGGCTCATGGGCGACTCCATCGACAGGGTGCGCGGCCGGCGCGAAGACCATAGAACGGTGCGCCGTGGGACGCCATGCCCGCGCGGCCGCTTCGCGCGTCACGGCAGCGATGGCCCGTAGAGCACGGCGTTCACGAGCAGCCGCTCGGTGTTCCGCCAGTAGCCGCGGAACAGCACCGGGCCGGCGAGCATGACCACGTGGCCGTCGCCGTGCGGCTCGTCCACCGCGAACGCGCCGTGGGCGAGCCGCCGCTCGGTCTCGGGCCAGGTCCAGCCCGTCACGGTGAGCGGCACGCGGTCGAAGACGAGCGCGTTCGCGCCGTCGCGCGAGCGCGTCAGGAACATCTCGCCCTGCACCATCACCGGGATGCGCGCCTCGCCGTAGCCGTACGCGAGCCAGTGCCGCGGGTCGGGCGTCGCCCAGAACGTCGTGCCGGGGACGTACTGCGGGCGGCGTTCGGCCTCGGCGCGCGCGCTGTCGGCCGGGGTGTCGTCGTCCTTCTCGCCCTCCTTCTTCTCCTTCACGCCCGCCACCTTCGCGGTCGAGAGCCCGACGCTCTTCAGCGTCGGGAACTCCGCCGCGTCGTCCAGGCACACCAGCGTGCCGCCCCGCTCGATCCAGCTCTTGAGCGCGTCCACGTCGCCGATCGCGCGGGCGAGCGCGCCGCCGTTGCCGTCGGGCACGATCACCACGTTGTACTTCTCGAGCACGCCCGCGAGGCGCCCCGCGGGCACCGCGCCGAAGCGCACGCCGAGCCGGCGCTCGAACAGGAACCACGCCCAGCCGTAGGCGTCCTGTCCGCCGGGCCCGTCCACGACGATCGCGACCTGCGGGCGCTTGAGGCTCGTCACGCTGTAGGAGCCGATGCCCGTGTCGCCCACGTCCGGGTACGCCGAGTCGAGCGCGCGCACCGTCACGCCGCAGTCGCGCGCGAGCGCGGCGATGCGCGCGTGCAGCGCGGCGGGGTTCCGCTCGACGCGCACGATGAAGCTGCCGCGCGGCCAGTCACGCCCGCCCGCGCGCAGCGGCTTCGTGGCGGTCGCGACCTTGAAGTCCTCCTGCAGCAGCCGCAGCGCGAGCCGCGCCGCGCCGTCGGTCGCGCTCGACCACACGTAGGCGCTGCCCGCCTCGCCGCCCTCGACCCGGCCGCGCAGGTCGAGCGCCACCGCGCCCGAAGCGTCGCGCAGAACGAGCGGGCCCGCGCGCGAGACGCGCGCCGTGAACGGGACGCCGACCGCCGCCGAATCGGGCAGCACCTCGGCGGACTCGTCGGGGCCGTTCGGGTCCGGCTCGGCGAGCGCCACGCCCGCGGGCGGCAGCTCGCGCACCGCGTACGCGGGCACGCCGTACGTGGCCGGCAGGCACCACGAGGTGATGTCGTAGAAGCCGTAGTTCTCGTCGGGCGTGTTGCGGCCGCGGCGGATGTTGCGCTCGTACTTCTCCAGCTCGCGGCGCGTGAGCGCGGTGTCGGTCGAGCGGTCGTACTCGAGCAGCGCGCGCGCCACGCGGCTGCCCGGCTGCGCGAGGTCCACGACGAACGCGCCGCGCGCGAACGCCTTCGTCACCGCCGGCAGCGTCGTCGCCGGGCTGCCCGCGCGGTCGAGGCCCTTGCCGTCCTTCGGCGCCGGGCGGCTGCCCGGGTCGCCCCACGTCGGCCGCGCCGCGCGCGCGGTGAACGCGTCCTTCACCCAGCGCACCTCGACGCCCGCGTGCATCAGGTTCTCCGCGAGCGCCGCCGCCCGCAGCGGATCGTCGCCCGGGTCGAGCACGATGGCACGCGCATCGGCGGGCGGCGTGCACGAGCCGCGCGCGAACGCAGCCGCGTCGCGCAGCCGCGCCTCGCGGTGCTTCACCGCCGTCTCGAGCGTGGTGAGCGAGGCGACGAAGTGGCGCTTCATGCCGTCCAGCATGGTCACGACCGTGCCGTCGTCGCGGCGCAGCGCCAGGTTGCCGCCGCCGTCGGTCTCGTAGGTCATGCCGATCGCGCCGAGGAGCGTCGGCCACAGGTCCCAGTAGGTGGCGGTGTGGAAGTCGAACACGTCGCGCACCAGGTACTGCCAGCCGTAGCGGTCGAACGCCGCCCCGTTGGCGCGCCCGAACGTCTCGACCCAGCGCGTGTAGTCCGCGCGCGGCAGCGTCCAGTTGGTCGGGTCCGAGGTCGGCGGGAAGAAGAACGCCGGCGTCTGGCCGTGGTGGTCCACGAACACCTGCGGCCGCCAGCGGCGGATCGCGCGCGAGGTCTGCCGCGATTCGGGCTGGCTCATCGCCAGCGCGTCGCGGTTGGGGTCGAACTTGTAATGCGTGTAGCGCCCGTAGAGGCCCCACGGCTGCGAGCGCTGCTGCTCGAGCGCCCAGCGCTCGGGGTCGCCCTGGCCGTTGGCGTTGATCCAGGTCACGAACCGCTCGTGCCCGTCCGGGTTGTGCGCCGGGTTGATCAGGACGAGCGCGTCCTCGAGCAGCGCCTTCGTGTCCTCGCCGTCGCCCGCCACCAGCTGGTAGGCCACCTGCATCATCGCCTCGAACGACGCCGACTCGTCGCCGTGGATGCTGTAGTTGAGCCACACCGTGACCGGCGTCTCGCGCACCAGTTTCTCGATCGCCGCCGCGTCCGCGCCGCGCGGGTCGGCGATCCTCGCGTTCGCCTCGCGGATCCGCTCGAGCCGCGCGAGGTTCTCGGGGCTCGAGACGATGAACAGCGCGCGCTCGCGCGCCTCGACGCTGCGCCCGACGAACTCGCGCTTCACCCGCTCGGGCCGCGCGTGCGCGAGCGCGTCGAGGTAGCGCTCCATGTTGCCCCACGTCGTGTGGAACGTGCCCGGCGCGTAGCCGAGCACGTCGGCCGGCCGCGGCACGCCGGGGCGGTAGGGCCCGCGGTCGTAGAAGTCGAACGTCGCGACCTTCGCGTGCGCGGAGGTGGCGAGCGCGGCGGCGAGGGCGAGGCCGAGGAGGGCGGCGGTCAGGCGGCGCATCGGGCTTTCTCCCTGGAGCGGCGATCCGGTCCCGCGGAGCGCGAGGAAGGCGGCGCGGTCCGCGGGTGCGAGGCCGCGCAGTCTAGGCCAGCCGGCCGGCCGCGCGCACCGCGACGCGCGCGGGCGCGGCGGAGCGCGGCACGGGCGCGGGGGGGGCGCGGCGCGCGTGGTCGCGGAGTGCGGGCTTCGCCGCTTGCGCGTCGCGCTCACCCCAGTGCGGGGCGGCTCGGCGTTCTCCCACCCGCGCCCGGCGCGCGACGACGCCCCGGCCCGGCGCGATACTTCCTCCCGGCCGCGAAACGACGGGCCGCGCCACGAGGAGGTCCCATGCGACTCACCGCCATCGTCCTGCTCTCGCTGGCCGGAGCGGGCGCGTGCGGCCCGGCGCGTGCGCCGGCGACGCTCGCGCTGAGTTCGCCCGCGTTCGCGCCGGACGGCGAGATCCCGCGCGCGCACACATGCCAGGGCGCCGACGTTTCGCCCGCGCTCTCATGGTCCGGCGCGCCCGAGGGCACGAAGAGCTTCGCGCTGGTCGTGGACGATCCCGACGCACCCGACCCTGCGGCGCCGAAGATGGTCTGGGTGCACTGGGTGCTCTACAACCTGCCCGCCGACGCCACCTCGCTGCCCGAGGGCGTCCAGGCGGCGGCCCTGCCGCGCGGCACGCTCGAGGGGGTCAACGACTGGAACCAGACGGGATGGCGCGGGCCGTGCCCGCCCGTCGGGCGGCACCGCTACTTCTTCAAGCTCTACGCGCTCGACACGAGGCTCGCCGACCTGCACCACCCGAAGAAGGCGCGGCTCCTCGACACCATGAAGGGCCACGTGCTCGCCAGCACGGAACTGGTCGGGACGTACCGGAGCCGGTGACCCATCGCCGGGCCCGCGACGCCGGGGCGCGCGGCGCGAGCGGCATCGCCGAATGACACCGAAGACGAGAAGGCCCGCGCCGGGCGCACCGGCGCGGGCCTTCTCGCGTGCGGCGCAGTCAGCGAACCACGACCGCCGTCCGCGTCAGCGTGCGCCCCAGCGCCGAGAAGCGCACCACGTAGACGCCCGCGGCGGCGCGGTGGCCGTCCCCGAGCGTGCCCGCCCAGCGCACGGCGTGCCGGCCCGCGGGGAACGTGCCGTCGGCGAGTGTGCTCACGCGGCGGCCGACGAGGTCGAACACCTCGACCGTGACCCGCGCTTCCTCCGGAACGCCGAAGTGCACCAGCGAGCCGCTCGTGACCGGGTTCGGCGAGACGCCGTCGAACGCGAGCGCGACACCCTCGCCCGCGCCGGGCGCGTCGAGGGCGCACGAGATGTCGCACACGGCGCGCGCGCCGCCGCCCGAAGCGGGCCGCGCGGCCAGCTCGGGCTCGGCGCCCGCGACGACGAGCGTGGTCGTGAGCGTGCCGCCCGATCCCGCCGGGCCGTCGTTGCCGTCGTCGTCCTCGGGCGCGGCGCCCACGCCGGAGAGCCCGCCGGCGCCGCCGGTGCCGGCGGTGCCGCCCGAGACGGCCAGGCCGGTCGTGTTCACGGTCGCGCCGTTCGAACGCAGGATCGCGACGCTGTGTCCGCCCGCGCCGCCGCCGCCGCCGCCGCCGTGCCCGCCGTGCGCGCCGTTGCCGCCAGTGCCCGCGGCCGGCGAACCGGGATGCGAGCCGCCGGGCGATCCGAAGCCGCCCGGCTGGCCGCGCCCGCCGTTGCCGCCGACGCCGCCGGCGCCGCCCGTCGCGCGCACGACCGTGCAGTTCTCGAGCGTGACCACCGAGCCGTTCACCGC
>CAZUEM010000046.1:0-13967 GCA_964619155.1 uncultured bacterium | reverse complement strand
CCGCCGCCGCCGCCACCGTTCTCGCCCGTGCCGCCGTTGCCGCCCGGGCCGCCGAACCAGAAGCCGCCCGACAGCGCACCGCCGGCGCCCGGGCCGCCGGCGATTCCGTTCGCCACGAACCCGGGGACGCCGTTGCCGCCCGAGTTGACGCAGTTGGCCGGACCGCCGGGGCCGCCCGTGCCGGCCGTGCCGTTCACGTACGCCGCCTGGCCACCTACGAGACCGGGCGTCGCGTTGCAGTTCGAGCAGACGCCCAGCTGGCAGCTCGTGTCCATCCTGCCGCCGGCGCCGCCGGTGCCGCCCGTCATGCCGCGCGTGCTCGGGGAGTTCGTGCACGAGTTGGTCGCGCCCACGCCACCCGCGCCCCTCGAGGTGGCATCGCAGGTCGTGTTGTACTCCTGGCCGTTCCCGCCGACGCCTCCCTGCGGGGCGCGGACCAGCGTGACCGCATCCTGCCCGTTCGAGCCGCCGAGCCCCGCCGCGCCGTTGCCCGCCTCCAGGAGGACGTGCGAGAGCGTGAGGTTCGCGCCCGCGGCGTGCACCACGTACGACGAGCGCCCGTTCAGGCCGACCGCGCCCGCGGCGTTCGGGCCCTGCAGCACCAGCTCGGAGAGCCGCACCGGCGAGGCGAGCGAGTGCGCGCGCACGGTGAGGTACTGGCTGGTTCCACCGTCCAGCCCGCCGACGACGCGCGTCTCGTGGCCCGGCGTGTCGTAGCTGCCGGGCGTCCAGGTCGCGTCGAAGCCGCCCGTCACGTCCACGCCCGGCGCGAGCACGAGCACTTCGTTGTAGGTGCCCGCCTGCACGAACACGCAGTTGCTGGCCTCCGCGACCGCTCGCTGGATGCCGTAGTTGATCGTCCGGCAGGGAGAGCCGGGCGTGAGGCCGCACGCGGCGGCGTCGGCGCCGGTGGTGCTGACGAGGATGCCGCCGCAGCCCGCCGCGGGCGCGGCGGGCGCGGGGCCTGCGAGCGGCGCGGCGAGCGCGGCGAACGCGAGCGCGGCGAACGCGAGGACGAGGGCGCGCGCGGCGCCCCGCGGTCCGGATGGATGGACACGCATGGGGAAACCTCCGGCTCGGGCGCGCCCCGGCCGCGCAGGGCCGGGGCGTGAAAGTGCCCGAAGAGTCTAGCGCCGCGGGGCCGCGAAGTGGCGGGGTTATTCGCCCCGCCGTCGCGTCACCGCGTGACCGCCACCCGCCGCACCAGCGTCCGGCCCGCGAACTCGAGCCGGGCGAAGTAGAGCCCCGCGCGCACCGCCACGCCGCCGTCGTCGCGCAGGTCCCACGCGTCCGCCTGCTCGCCCGCCTCGCGCGACCCCGACGCCAGCACCCGCACCTGCCGGCCCGCCGCGTCGTAAACGGCCAGCTTCACCGCGCCCGCGCGCGGCAGCGCCCAGCGCAGCAGCGTCCGTGCGCTCGCCGGGTTCGGGGCGGGCGCCGCGAACGCCAGCGCCGCCATCGCGCCTCCTTCGACCGCCAGCGTGGCGCCCGGCGAGAGCGAGGCGACCGGCGACTCGTTCCCGTGCACGTCCACCGCCGTCAGCTTGTACCAGTGTCCCGCCGTCCCGGGGTCGGCGTACCCCGTGTCGGCGAGCGCCGCGACCAGGCTCGTCCCGTCGGGCACGAACCCCGCCGACGTACCGCGGTAGAGCCGGTAGCCCGCGAGGTCGGCCTCGCCGTTCGGCTGCCAGTGCAGGTTCGTCGCGCCCGCCGCGTACTCGCCCGTCAGCGGCGCGGGCGCGGCGGGCGCCAGGTCGTCCACCGAGTAGCCGGACATCGGCGCCGACGGCCACCACATCGTGATCGCCGAGTTGCGGCCCACCACCATGAACGCCGTCCCGGGGTTCGAGCCCGCCACCGAGTCGCCCAGCGTGGTCGCGACGTAGCTGTAACCGGAGAGGTAGTGCCGCGGCGCTACCGCCGCCAGGTACTCCCAGTAGTAGGTCGCGGCGTTCATCGGGATCGCGACGAGGTCGCCGGGCTCGGGCGTGCCCGCCTCGCCGGCGAAGGCGCGCACGCGCGTCCCGCGCGCCGCGGCCGCGGCCGCGAACGTGGGCGGCACCGAGCGCAGCACGTCGTAGAAGTCCAGCTCGGGGTCCGACGCCAGGTCGAGCCAGCTGGCGTTCCACGACACCTTCACCTTGCCGCCCTGGTCGTTCGGCACGTCCTCGACCGCGACCATCTCGGGCTCGGGGCTGCCGAGGTAGCCGTGGCGGCCGATGCGCTGCGCGTAGACGTCGAAAGAGCCGGCGCGGCTGTCCTGCCAGGTCACGAGCACGCCGCCCGAGCCGTCCGCGACGAACTGGGGGCTCTCCTGGTAGCCCGTTGCCGTGCCCACCGCCCGCCCGTCGGCCGGCCACGCCGGATCCACAGCCCCGCCCGCGAGCACGTGCTGCGCGTAGACGTCGTCGTACGCGCCGCCGCGCTCGTCCTGCCAGGTCACGATCGCGCCGCCGGCGCCGTCCGCGATCAGCCGGGGGAACATCTGGTCGTTCGCCGCCGAGCACAGCGCCCGTCCGTCGGCCGGCCACGCCGGGTCCACCGCGCCGCCCGCCAGCACGTGCTGCGCGTAGATGTCGTAACCGGCGCCGCGCAGGTCCTGCCACGTCACGATCGCTCCGCCCGTGCCGTCCGGGACGACCTGCGGATACGCCTGCGTGTTCGCCGCCGTGCACAGCGCCCGTCCGTCGGTCGGCCACGCGAAGTCCACCGCACCGCTCGCCAGCACGTGCTGCGCGTAGATGTCGTAGCTTCCGGAGCGCGGGTCGTACCATGCCACGATCGCGCCGCCCGCACCGTCCGAAGCGATCTGCGGCGCGTACTGATTGCCCGTCACCGTGCACAACGCCCGTCCGCCGGCCGGCCACGCCGGGTCCACGGCGCCGCCGGCCTGCACGTGGTGCGCATAGATGTCGTAGCTCGCGCCGCGGAAGTCCTGCCACGTCACGATCGCCCCGCCCGCGCCGTCGGCGACCGGCTGCGGAAAGAGCTGGTCGCCCGCCACCGTGCACAGCGCCCGCCCGTCGGCCGGCCACGCCGGATCCACCGTGCCGCCGGCCAGCACGCGCTGCGCGTAGACGTCGTAGCTCGAGCCGCGGAAGTCCTGCCACGTCACGATCGCTCCACCCGCACCGTCCGAAACGATCCGCGGGGAGGCCTGGGTGTTCGCCGCCGTGCACAGCGCCCGCCCGTCGGCCGGCCACGCCGGGTCCACCGTGCCGCCGGCCAGCACGTGCTGCGCGTAGATGTCGGTGTTCCCGGAGCGGGTGTCCTCCCACGTCACGATCGCCCCGCCGGCGCCGTCCGGAGCGATCTGTGGTGTGTGCTGACTGCCCGTCGCCGCGCACAGCGCCCGTCCCCCCGCCGGCCACGCGGGGTCCACCGTGCCGCCGGCCAGCACGTGCTGCGCGTAGATGTCGGAGCTCGCGCCGCGCGCGTCCTGCCACGTCACGATCGCCCCACCCGCGCCGTCCGGCGTGATCTGCGGATAGGTCTGGCTGTTGACCGCCGTGCACAGCGGCAGGCCGGTGAACGGGCTGTTGGGCCAGGCCGCCAGCGCGGGGCGGGGGCCGAGCACGACGGTCAGCAGGGCGAGGCGGGCGAGTGCGGCGAATCGCATGGCGACCTCCGGAGATGGGGATGTTCTGTAGAGACGCCCGCGAGCCGCTCCGGGTCACACGCCTTCTCACCCGGACCAGGTCCGGGGCCCATCCGGTGGCGCGAGATCGGGCCTCAACGCGAAGGCCCGCGCCGGGTTCGCGGCGCGGGCCTCGCGGCGCCGATCGGCTCCGGGTCCGCTACCCCATCGCCGGCGTCATCAGCGCGAACACGACCCCCTGCGGGTCCTGCAGCACCGAGAACGTCAGCATGCCCGGGATGTCCATGGGCGGGACGAAGGTCCTCGCGCCCAGCGCCTCGGCCTTCGCGTGCGTGGCGCGCGTGTCCGCGACCGACCAGTAGAGCAGCCAGTGCGACGGCGCGCCCTCGGCGCCGGGCGGCATGGGCATCATGCCGCCCGCGGGGCCGTCGGCCTTCATCCACGTCGTGTAGATGCCGCCCATCGGGTTCGGGTCGTCCTGCGCCTTCCAGCCGAAGAGCGCGGTGTAGAACGGCTTCGCCTTCGCCGCGTCGCTCGCGTTGAGCTGCGCCCAGCCGAACGAGCCGGGCTCGAACGCGAGGCCGACGCCGCAGTGCTTCTTCGCCTGCCAGACGTTGAACGTGGCGCCGAGCGGGTCCATGAGCGTGGACATGCGGCCGTGCTCCATGGCGTCGAACGGGCCCATCAGCACCTTCGCGCCCAGCGCCTCGGCCTGCTTCGTGGCCTCGTCGGCGTTCGCGACCGCGACGTACACCGCCCAGTGCGGCGGCACGCCCGCGGCCTTCATGTCGGGGCCGAGCTGCATGAGCGCGGCGACTTCGGCGCCGCCCTTCTCGGCGATGTGGTAGGTGCCCATCTCGCCGAGCGGGACGTGCTTCCACGTCCAGCCGAGCAGCTCGGCGTAGAACTGCATCGAGGCGTTTTCGTCGGGCGTGTAGCACTCGAACCAGCAGAAACTCCCGGGCGTGTGCTGCGTGAAGCTTGGCATGGCGACCTCTCCTCGTGGATGGATGCGGGGATGTTGCCGGGTGCCTCCCTACCGCGGCCGCGCCTTCGGGCCCCTCGGGCGGGCGTCGTACTTCTTGAAGAGTTCGGTCTGGCGGCTCTTCATCGGGACCGGACGGCCGGCGATGAACACCTGCTCGCAGCGCGTCGCCACCTCGAGCGGGTCGCCGTCCGTGACCTGCAGGTCGGCGATCTTGCCGGGCTCGATCGAGCCGAGGCGGTCGGCGACGCCGAGGATCCGGGCCGGGTAGAGCGTCACCGCCTTCAGGGCCTCGTCCTTCGGCAGGCCGAACGCGGCCGCCATGCCCGCGTGGTGCGGCAGGTTGCGGACGCTGGCGGCCGAGAAGCTGCCGCCCCCATCGGCGATGCAGAACTCGACGCCCGCCGCCGCGAGCCGCGCGGGCAGCGTGAACGCCTCGTCGTACGGGTCGTGGCGCCGCCCCGGCATCTCGAGCGTGCCGCCCACGATCACCGCGATGCCGCGCGTCTTGAGTTCGTCCGCGAACAGCGCGGCATCGCGGCCGCCGACGAACACGACGCGCTTCAGGCCCTGCTCGTCCACGAACTCGAGCGCCGAGCGGATCTGCGCCGCCGACTCGACCGCGATGAACACCGGCACTTCGCCGCGCACCACGCGCCGCATGGCGTCCCACTTCACGTCGCCGTCGTGGCGCGGCACCCCGGCGGCGCCCTCGGCGGCGCGCGCCTTCTCGTAGGCCTTCGCGTCCGCGAACGCCTCTCGGATCGCGGCGAGCGCCGCGTCGCGCGCCTTCGCCTGCTCCTCGTTGGTCTGCTGCACGAACCAGCCGCGCTGCGGCGAGAGGCTCGGCCAGCGGACGTGCAGGCCGACCGCGCGCTGCACGGTCATGTCCTCCTGCGTCCAGCCGTCCAGGTGCACGAGCGCCGAGAGGCCGTGGATGGCGCCGCCGCCGGGCACGACGAGCGCGCTGGTGACGCCGTTCAGGCGCGCCACCGGCAGCAGGTCCGAGTCGGGGTTCACCATCACCTCGGCGCGGAGGTTGGGGTTCACCTCGCCGGTCTCCTGCGTGTCGTTGCTGCCCTCGATGGTCGCGATCTCGATGAGGCCGAGCATGGTGTTGGCGGCGATGAAGCCGGGGTAGACGTGCCTGCCGCGGCAGTCCCACACCGTCGCGTCGGCGGGCGCGGCGAGGTTCGCGCCGACGGCGGTGATGCGGCCGTCGTCCACGAGCACGGTGGCGTTCTCGAGCACGCCGCCGGTCACGGTGTGCACCGTGCCGCCGGTGAGCGCGAACTTCTTCGGCAGCGCCGGCGTCCACTCGGGACCGGCCAGCGCGGGCGAGAGCGGCGCGAACAGCGCGAGCGCGGCGAGCGCCGCGGCGAACGGGGCGCGGCTCATCGCGACACCTCCTCGGCGGCGCGTGCGGCCTCGGAGCGGAACGGCATGTCGTGGCCCTCGTGGCCGCCGCATTCGTTGCCGCTGTGGTCGGTGTCCTCGAGGTAGCGCGGCGGGCGCCGGCGCGCCGGGCCGCCGGCGGGCGCGCCGCCCTCGGCCTTCGCCGCCTTCGCGCGGGCGACCAGCGCGTCGCGCTCCTTCGCCAGCGCCTCGCGGCCCTCGAGGTCGGCCGCGCGGTCGAAGTACTTGCGGCCCTCGATCCAGGTCTGCTCGCAGCGCGAGTAGGGCGAGAGCGGCGGGCCGCTCCAGATCGCGAAGTCCGCATCCTTGCCGGGCTCGAGCGAGCCGAGCCGGCCGTCCACGAGCAGCGACTTCGCCACGTTGATCGTCACGGTCTTGATCGCCTCACCGGGCGGCATGCCGCCGTACTTGATGGCCTTGGCGGCCTCGGTGTTGAGGCGCCGCGCCAGCTCCTCGCTGTCGGAGTTGAAGCCCACGTTCACGCCGCGGTCCCACATCAGCCAGCCGTTCCAGGGAATGGCGTCGATCACTTCCTGCTTGTACTGCCACCAGTCCGAGAAGCCCATCGCCGAGGCGCCGTGCACGGCCATCTCGTCGGCGACCTTGTAGCCCTCGAGGATGTGCGTGAACGTGTTGACGCGGAACCCGAACTGCTCGGCGAGCCGCATGAGCATGAGGATCTCGTCGGCGCGGTAGGAGTGGCAGTGGATGAGGCGCTTGCCGGCGACGATCTCGGAGAGCGCCTCGAGCTGCAGGTCGCGCCGCGGCGGGCTCGCGCGGCGGCCGCCGCGGTATTCGGCCCACGCGCGGTCGTAGTCCTTCGCGCGCTGGAACGCCTCGCGGATCGTCTCCTCGACCCCCGCGCGCGTCTTGGGGTAGCGGCTCGTGCGGTCGGCGCCGAAGTTGGCCTGCTTGGGGTTCTCGCCGAGCGCGAACTTCACGGTCGGCGGGGCGTCGGCCATGAACAGCTCGTCCGGCGTCGCGCCCCACTTGCTGCGCACGAGGGCCGCCTGCCCGCCGATCGAGTTGCACGAGCCGTGCAGCAGGTGCATGGCGGTCACGCCGCCCGCGAGCTGGCGGTAGAGGTTCACGCTCTCGGAGTTGATGACGTCCTGGATCCGCACCTCGCACGTGATCGAGTTCGTGCACTCGTTGACGTTGCCGAGGATGGCGGCGTGGCTGTGCTCGTCGATGATGCCCGGCGCGACGTGCTTGCCGCGCCCGTCCACGACCGTCGCGCCCGCGGGCACGGCGAGGTTCCGCCCGACGGCGGCGATCTTCCCGGCGCGCACGAGCAGGTCGGCGTTCTCGAGCGTGCCCTGCGGGCCCGCGGTCCAGACCGTCGCGCCCCTGACGAGCACGGCGGCGGGCTGCGCGGGCGCGCTCATCCGCCACGGCTCGGTGTTGCCCATGACGGCCGGCGAGGGCACGAGCGGCTCTTCCCGCTTCGCGCCCTTCTCTTCCCTCTTCACGGCGCGCGCCGTGACGCGGCCGCCGCCCGCGACCGTGCCGGCGAGCGCGTCGTTCGCCGCGCGCAGGTCGAAGGCCTCGGCCGCCGCGGCGCCGCGCGCGAGCGTGAACCGCAGGCGCTTCTCGTCGAGGCGCACCACGGTCGCGCGCAGCGTGTCGGCCCCGTCCACCACGGTCACCGTGGTGTCCCTCTCGGCCTTCACCTCCATCGCCAGTTCGCGGCCGCCCCACGCGAGACGCCACTCGCCCCTGGGCGTGGTCTCGTCCTTCGCGGCCTCGTAGCGGTCGCCGTCCACCCACACCTCGCGCACCCTGCCGCCGCGGAAGAGCGGCCCGCGCGTCACCGTGAGGTTCGCGATCCGGCCCGGGGCGATCGTGCCGAGCCGCGCCTCGAGCCCGAGCAGCCGCGCGGGCACGGTGGTGACCGCGGCGAGCGCCTGCGCCTCGGAGAGCCCGCGCTCGATCGCGCGGCCGACCGCGGCCGGGAACGTCTTCGGGTCGCGCAGGCCGTTCGCGGTCAGCGCGATCGTCGCGCCCGCCTTCACGAGCGCCGCCGCGTTGCCCGGCGCGTCCTGCCAGGCGCGCAGGTCCTCGGTCGCCACCTCGATGGCCTTCTCGGGCGTCGAGACGTCCGGGGCTTCCGGGAAGTTCACGGGCACCACCAGCGGCACGCCGGCCGCGGCGATCTTCGCGGCGCGCTTGTACTCGTCGCCCGCGCCCACGACGCGCGCCGCGACGCCCGCCTCCTTCGCGAGCGCCGCCGCGCGCAGCACCTGCAGCATCTCGTCGGCGACGAACAGCACGTTCTGGCGGCCCTCGATGGCCGGCCGCAGCGCGGCGAGCGCGTTGTCCACGGCGGGCCGCTTCGCGCCCGGCTTCGCCACCCACGCCGCGTTCGCGTCGCGGTACCACTTCGCGTCGAGGAACGCCTGGCGGATGACGGCGATCGCGCCCATCAGCGATCCCGGGTAGCCCATGCGCTGCGGGGCGAGCGCCACGACCTGGTGCGCGTCGGGCACCAGCGTGTTCGCGCCCGCGCCGCCCGCGCCGAGGCCGACGACGGCGCTCGTGCCGCGCAGCACGCCGGCGCGCGGCGCCACCTGCGCCGCCGCGAAGCCCGCGCCGCGCAGCGACTCGAGTTGCGCGTCGGAGAGCGCGAGGTTCTCGACCGTGCGGTACTCGGCGCGCACGACCGAAAGCGGCGAGGTCGCGCCGCGCGCGGGCTCGGCGGTGTCCATGCCGCGCGGCCGGCCTCCCGGCGCCGTGGCCGCCGCCGGCGCACCGCCGGCTTCGGCCGGCAGCACGTACGCGTCGATGAGCCCGGGGTACACGGTCAGGCTGTCACCCGGCCATACGCGCGCGTCGGCGGGCACGGCGACGTTCGCCCCGGCCGCGACGATGAGGCCGTCGCGCATCACCACGGTGCCGCGCTCGACCACCTGGCCCGGGGCGAGCACGAGCCGCGCGCCGACGATGGCGTGCACGCGCGGCGTCGCCGCGAACGAGGGAACCGCGGCGAGCGCGGCCGCGGCGAGCAGGGCGAGCGGAAGGAGCGGTCGGGACGGGGCGTGCGCGCGCGGGAGGCGTGCGCGGGCCCCCAGGGGGCTGGGCATCGCGGGCTCCGGGGAGGATGGACCGAGCGAGGGCGCGGCGCTCCCGGACGCGGCCGGGGAGCGCGGGCCGTGCAGAAGAGGCGCGAAGGTAGGCCCGCCCGCGCACGGCCCTCAGGGACGGCCGACGGGCGCGCCCATTCCGGGGACGAGCGCGCCGCCCGTGCGGAATGCACGGAGCCGTCGCGAAAGCGGGCGTCCTGCGCTGTTCCCCGCCGGAACGCCGCGCGGCGCGGCAAGCACTTGCCCGCCCGGAGCGCGCGGCACGCGCCCTGCGGTGGTAGCGCACCGGCCCGCGCCGGACCTCGGACGCCGGGCATCGCCACGCCGCATGAGGAGGCCACCGTCATGAGAAGGACCTGGATCGCCTGTGCCGCCGCCCTGGGGCTCGCCCTCGCCGCGACCGCGCACGCCGAGACCGAGACCTGGTTCGGCTTCACGGTCGGGATGCGCACCGCCTCGAGCGAGCCGCGTCCGATCGTCTGGCGCTCCGAGCCCGCGGTCGTGTGGGTGGGAAGCGTCGCGATCGTGGACCGCGACGCCTGCGACGAGGACGTGTTCCGCTGCAACGGCTCGTGGTGGCGGATGAGCGACGGCTGGTGGTACCGCAGCTCGAGCTGGCGCGGGCCGTGGGCGGCGGTGGACGTGCGCCGCGTGCCGCGCTCGGTGCTCGACCTGCCCGGGCCGCGCTGGAAGCACCACCCGCACGGCGGCCCTCCGGGGCAGCTGAAGAAGGCCCGCCGCGAGGCGCGCCAGGACGCGCGCGAGGCCTGGCGCGAGGATCGCCGCGAGGAGCGGCGCGAACACGGCCGCGGCCACGGCCGGGGCTGACCCACGAGCGAAGCGCGGCGGACCACGGCGGGACCGTGGGGCCGCCGCGCGCGGCGCGGGGCGCATCGGGACGCTCCGCGAACCTCCTTGCGGCGCCGGCCCCTCGCGGGCCGCGCCGCCGCGGCGTCTTCAGGCCTTCGGCTTCGCCCCGCGCTGGAGCCGCGCCATGAGCAGCGGCGGGGTGGCGAGCGTGGTGAGCACGACCATCACGACCACGGCCGAGTAGGTCGCGCCGTCGATCACGGGCTGGCCGTTCAGCTGCAGCGTGCGGCCGATGCTCGCGAAGATGAGGCCCACCTCGCCGCGCGGGATCATGCCGAGGCCGACGGCGACACGGTCGGCGCCCTTCTCGAGCACACCCAGGGCGCAGGCCTGCTTGCCGAGGATGGCCGCCAGCGTGAGCGCGCCCGCGAAGGCGAGCACGTCCGGCCGCCCGAACGAGGTCACGTCGATGGCCATGCCCATGAGCACGAAGAAGACCGGCACGAGCAGCTGCGAGATCGGACCCAGCAGCTGTTCGATGGTCTCCACGTGGCGTTCGCGCTCGAGCAGCACGCGGTAGTGCATCTCGTCGAGCACCAGCCCGGCGGCGAACGCGCCGACGATGGGCGCAAGCCCCGCGAGCCCGGCGAGCCACGACAGCGTGAAGCAGAACGCCACCGTCAGCGTGAGCAGGATGCCCTCGCCGCGCAGGCGGCTCGCGAACGAGAAGGCGTGCTTCGAGACCCAGCGGCCGACGAACACCGCGACGGCGAGAAAGCCCACCGCCTTGGCGACGATGACCGCCAGCGTGCCGGCGGAGAACGCGGTGCCCGCGTCCGCCGCGGTGATGACGCCGCTCACCGCCGCGAGCACGATGAGGCCGAGCACGTCGTCGATCACGGCCGCGCCGAGGATGATCCGGCCCTCGACGCTCGTCGAGCGGCCGATGTCCGACAGCACCCGCGCCGTGAGCCCGACGCTGGTGGCCGAGAGCGTCGCGCCGATGAACGCGTGCATCAGCATGTTCCCGTCCGGGTGCATCCAGGCCGACACGCCGATCCCGAGCCCCATCGGCGCGACGACGCCGATCACGGCCACCAGCAGGGCCGAGCGGCCGACCGCGGCGAGGTGCGCGACGTCGGATTCGAGCCCGACCGAGAAGAGCAGGAAGAGCACGCCGAGTTGCGCGAGCGTGTCGAGCACGACCGCCGTGTCGGCCACCTGGAACACCGTCAGGCCGACGTTCGAGAGGGCCGCCAGCACGGCCCCGGCGATCAACTCGCCGAGCACGGCCGGCATGCCGAGGCGGGTGAACAGCGCGCCGCCCAGGCGCGCGGCGATCAGCACCAGCACCAGCGCCTCGAGCACCGGCAGCAGGGCGTCGTGGCCTCCGCCGCCGCCCGCGGCCCGCGCGACGTGCGCGCCGAGCAGCCCGAGCGCCAGCGGAATGGCGAAGGCTCGCATCCTCGAGAGGCGGTTCATGCCCGACGCGTTTACCCCACGCGGGGGTCGCGTGTCGAGCGATTGCGTCGCGCGGCGGGCGATTTGGCCGGGGCGCGACACCCGGGCCTGCCCCCGGAAAGCGAGCGGGCCGCGGCCCGCGCCGCGACCCCATCCGCCCCCGCGGCCCGAGTGTGTGGGCCGCGGGGGCGCGTCACTGGTCCGCGCGGAGCGTGACGCGCGGGCCCGCCGTTCAGCCCGTCGCTGCGACGAGCCTCGGCTCGCGCCGGCGCGGCCGCCTCAGGGCGGCGCGCAGCGCGTTTCGCAGGCGGAGCTCGTCCGCCGGCGTCTGCTCCAGGACCACGGCATCCAGCTCGTGGCGGCCCGCGCGGGCGAAGCGTTCCGCGGAAGCCACGACCACGATCGGAAGGTCCGGAGCGACCTGGCGGAGCAGAGCGAGCAGCGCCAGGTCCACGGCGATCTGGTGCGCGAGCGCGTAGACGATCGCTCCGGGGCGGTGCTCGCAGATCAGCTCGAGCAGGTCCTCGCAGGCGGCGCACAACTGCACCGGCCAGCCCGCGGCGCCGACCAGGTCGGCCACGCCCTGCGTGTGCGCGCTGCGCGGGCCGCACACGACGATCGTTTCCCGGGTCCTCGGCGTCATGGTCACCCCCCACGTCGGTGTCCGCGCGTCCTGGACCTGCGACCTTGCCGGCGGTCGCGATTGCACCGGCCCCGTTGGTTCGGGGATTGACGGGCCGCTCCACTTCACACGGTGTCGCGACCGCCCGGCAACCCGGATGCTTGCACCGTGCGCGGTTCGCCGCCACAAGTTTCTTCGTCCGCGCGCGCGCGCGGCTTCATGCCGGAAACACGCGCGTCCGCGTCGCGCGATCATCCTTCACACGCTCGCGACATCGCGTTCTGACAGTTCGGCCCGCGCCGCTGCCAGAGTGGCAGCGGGAACGGGTGCGCACGCCGCGGTCCCGCGCCGCGTTCGCGCGGCGCGACGCGCGAGAGAGCCGCCACTTGCGCGGCCCGCCTGCATCGCGGCGCGCGGCGCGAACGCGCTGGCACGCGCGATGCGGCGATTTCGCGACGCACCGCGCAGGGTGCGCGCGTGCACGGCGCGCCGCGGTCTTTCGAAATCGTTCAGGCCGCGTTCAAGGTCGGCGCCGGAGCAACTGTTCCGTGGGTCGCCGCGGCGAGGTTGGCCCTGAGTCGCGACGGCTCGAGGCGAATGGTCCGCCGCTTTCGTGAGGTCCCGCCCCTCGCTTGCGGGGCGCGAACCCGTAAGGAAGCGGCCAGAGAGAGCCGGTTCGTGGCTTCGGTCACGGACCGGCTCGGGCTTTGGCGGCGCGCCCGCGCCGCGCGCCCCGTGAACTCCGTCCGCGCGTGGGCCGATGACCGGGGCGAACGCGATCCCGCGCATTTTCGGCAATACAAAGGCCCCTTTCCGGGATTAGGCTGATCTCTTGTCCCATCCCGGAGGATGCATGCTCAAGTCGGCCCCCGGCAGCACCGCCCGGCTTCTCGAACTGTGCGGCGGGTACTTCTTCTTCTATGTCGTGACCGGCGTCCTGGTGAAGTTCTTCACCGGAAGCCTGAACGGCGGCGCCCCGCGCCTGAGCGACGTCGCCTACCTGGTCAACAACACCGTGGGCGGCAACCTGCTGTGCCTGGTCGCCGTGTTCGCGCTCGGCTGGATCCCGTTCCCGCACAAGCACGGCGGGCGCTGGCCGCGCGAGACCCCCTACATCCTGGCGAGCGGCGTGTGCACGGCCGTGATCATCCCCGGCACGACGCTCCTTTACACCCTGCCCATCTCGGTGATGGTCGCCATGGTCATCATGCGCGGCAGCATCATCGTCATCAGCCGGCTCGTGGACGCCATCCAGCTCGCGCAGGGGATCCTCAAGCGCAAGGTGTACGCGCAGGAGAACTGGGCCGTGGCGTTCGCGCTGCTCGCGGTGGGCGCGAACCTGCTGCCGGTGCCGATGGCGCCATGGTTCGAGGCGCACCCCGACATCGCGCAGGCGCTCGGCATCTCGACCGCGAAGCTGCGCGGCGGGTTCGACTTCGTCCACAACCCGCTCGCCATGTGGACGCTCGGCGCCTACATCACCGCGTACGCCGTGCGGCTCTACCTGATGAACTTCTTCAAGAACACGCGCAAGGGCCCGGCCGACGTGGACAACACCGGCTACTTCTCGCTCGAGCAGTTGAGCGCGAGCGCCGTGATCTTCGGCGCCATGGGCGTCATCTGGTTCGGCGTCCAGTCGTGGGGCTGGGCCGACCCGCGGCTGGTGATGACGCACGAGGCCGTGCAGGCGCCCGACCTGCTCGCGATCGCGAGCGGCCTGCCGTACGGGCTGGTCGCGTTCTTCAGCGTGTTCCTGTTCATGTTCCAGGGCCGCACCGCGACGTTCGCCGGGCTCGTCAACCGCCTGACCTCGCTGCTCGCGGGCACGACCGCGACGCTCATCCTCGCCTGGTTCTGGGGCCAGAAGCCGCCGGCCGTGACCGAGTGGGTGTCGTTCCTCTTCATCCTCGTCGCGGTCGGCTTCCTGACGCGCGCCGAGCAGAAGCGCTCCGCCGAGGCCGCCGCCGCGAAGGCGGCGCAGGGCGCGTAGCG
>CAZUEM010000045.1:11683-23871 GCA_964619155.1 uncultured bacterium | reverse complement strand
CAGGCAGGGCCACTCAGCGAGCGCTGCCGAATCGCCGGGCTTCGTGGGCCCGGTACTGCAGTGCTTCGGCGAGCGCTGCGACGCCCACAGGCTCGGTGCCCGAGAAGTCTGTGATCGTGCGAGCCACGCGGAGTGCGCGATGTACGGCCCGGGCGCTGATTCCGCCGCGATCCATGGCGTCCGCGACGAGCTGTCGGCCAGCTGAGTCGAGCTCGCAGTGTCGCCGAAGGGCGGCTACCGGCATCGTCGCGTTGAGCCAGCCGCGGTCCAACTGCCGGGCTCTCGCATCGAGTACGCGTTCGCGCACCGTCTCGCTCGACTCTCCACGCGCGGCTCGCAGCAACTCCTCGGACGTGAGCGCCGGCACCTCTACATGAATATCAATACGATCTAATATGGGACCGCTCACGCGCGCCGCGTATCGTGCGAGGTCCCCCGGCGTGCATCGGCATCCGCGCCTGGGGTGCCCCAGCCAGCCGCAGGCGCACGGGTTCATCGCCGCCACGAGCAGTGGCCGCGCGGGAAAGCGGGCGTGGCCGCTCGCGCGCGTGAGGTGGATGACGCCCGTCTCGAGCGGCTCGCGCAGCGCGTCGAGCAGCGTGCGCGGGTACTCGGCGAACTCGTCGAGGAACAGCACGCCGTGGTGCGCGAGCGACAGCTCGCCCGGCCGCGGCGGCGCGCCGCCGCCGATGAGGCCCGCGCGCGTGGTCGAGTGGTGCGGCGCGCGGAAGGGCCGCTCGCGCATCATGCCGCTGCCGGGCTGGCGCAGGCCCGCGGCGGAGTGAAGCCGCGTCACCACCAGGGCCTCCTCGGGCTCGAGCGGCGGCAGAAGCCCGGGCAGCCGCGCGGCGAGCATGGACTTGCCCGCGCCCGGCGGGCCGACGAGCAGCAGGTGGTGGCCGCCGGCGGCGGCGATTTCGAGCGCGCGGCGCGCGATCGGCTGTCCGCGCACGTCGGCGAGGTCCTCGCCGCGCGGCGCGGGCGCGTCGGGCGCGGCCGGGTTCGCCTGCGCGAGCGGCTCGCCGCGCAGCCACTCGAACGCCTCGAGCAGGGACTCCGCGGCCAGCACGCGCAGCCCGTCCACGAGCGCGGCCTCGGGCGCGGACTCGGCGGCGCACACGAGCGTGCGCGCGCCCGCGCGCCAGGCGGCCTCGGCCAGCGACAGCGTGCCGCGCGTGCCGCGCAGCCGGCCGTCCAGCGCCAGTTCGCCGAGCGCGGCGGCGCCTTCCAGCCGCTCGGGCGGCGCCTGCCCGGTGGCGACCAGCAGTCCGAGCGCGAGCGCGAGGTCGGCCGACGCGCCTTCCTTGCGGCGGCCGGCGGGCGCGAGGTTTACGGTCACGCGCCGGTCGGGCGGCGCGAGCCCGGTGTTGCGCAGCGCGGGCCACACCCGCTCGCGCGCCTCGCGCGCCGAGGAGTCGGGCAGCCCGACCATCACGAACCCGGGCAGCCCGGGCCCGACGTCCACTTCGCAGTCGGCCGCGAAGGCCTCGAGCCCCCAGAGCAGGGCGGTGCGCACGCGCGCGAGCATGGTCTCCGCGAGGGGGCGGGTCGCGGGTGCGGGCTGCAAGAGCCGTGCGCGGGCGCGGCGGCGATCCCCCTCCGCGCGACACCGCGCGCGCCGGGCCGTGCCGCATGCGGCGCGGGCTGCGCGGCACGGAGCACGTGCCGCCTGGCCGCAGCGCCGCCCGGAACGCGGACGGCGTCGCCGGGGTGTCCGCCCCGGCAACGCCGTGCATGCGCCACGCGCGGCCACCGCCGCGCCCGGAGTCTCGCGGCTACTTCTTCCCCTGCGCCGCCCGCCAGTTGACGACCACGGTCATCGGCGTGCTCGCCTCGCCCGCGGTGACGAGGAACAGGAAGCGCTTCCCGTCGGGCGCGACGTCGTAGACGTTGCGGCGCGGGCTGGCCTCGACCTGGACGCGGAAGAGCGGCTGCGGCGTGCCGGGCACGAACGTCTCGCCGTAGCTGACGGGCACGGCCATGAGCTGGCGCTCGGGCGAGAGGTAGAAGATCTCGCGGCCGTCGCGGCTCCAGTAGGGATCGGTGCCCCCGCGCGTCGAGACCTGCCACTTGCCCGAGGTGCCGCGGAAGGGGATCACGTAGACCTCGGCGCGGCCCGATTCGTTCGACTCGTAGACCAGCCAGCGCGCGTCGGGCGAAAAGCGCGCGCGTCCTTCGCCGAACGGCGTGCCGAGGATGCGCTCGGGCGGGGCCTCGCCCGACGCGGGCACGGCGAAGACGTCCATCGCGTTTCCGGCCGAGATGCCCTGGTAGAGGATCCACTTTCCGTCGCGCGACCAGTCGAGCACGGCGGTGCCGCCCAGGTGCCGGCTCACGATCCGCGGCTGGCCGAGCCCGGTCGCGGGCTTGATCGCCACGACGTCCGAGTCGCCCATCTGGGTGGTCCACGCGATGCTCGCGCCGTCCGGCGACCAGACGGGATTGCCGTCCGCCACCGGGTCGAACGTGAAGCGCGTGCTGGTGCCGCGCGCGAGGTCCATCACCCGCAGGTCGAGGTTGGCGCTGTTGGCTTCGCGCAGCCGCACGGCGACGCGGTCGGCGTTCGGCGACAGGGCGGGGGCGCGGAAGTCGGCGGCCGGGGCGATCTCGGAGAGCTCGCGGCCCGTGCGGTCGAGCCACACGAGCCGGTTCTGCACCTCGCCGGTCGAGCGGTAGACGAGCACGCCGTTGCGCGAGACCGTGAAGTTGGCGAGCGCGTTGTTCGCCACCGGCAGGTCCTCGGCGACCGGGAACGGCTCGCCCCGCAGCTTCATGGAGCCGGCGTCGAAGCGCTGCGCGAGCAGCGTGCGGTCGCGCGCGAACATGACGTAGCCGTCGGGCGAGTACTCGACGCGCGAGCCCGCGACCTCGAGCCGCCGCGAGGCGGTGTCGCCGAGCGTGCCGAGCATGATCTCGGACGCGCCGCTGGCGCCGATGTGGCTGAAGAAGAAGTGCTTGCCGTCGGGCAGGAACGCGGGCCAGCCGACCTGCGCGATGCTGTCGCCGGCGATCGCCACCGCGGGCACGCCGCCCGCGGCGCTGACGCGCCAGATGGGGTCGGCGCCGCCGCCGTCGAAGAGGATGACGTCGCCCTTGCCCCATGAACCGTCCGAGCCCGTCGGGGCGTCGCACACGACGGTCGCGGGTCCGCCCGCGACGGCGATCTTCTTGAGCTTGCCGCCGGCGATGAAGCCGAGGAAGCGGCTGTCGGGCGACCAGAACGGCGCCGCGGCGCCCTCCGTGCCGGGCAGTACGTTCGCGGCGAGAGCGTTGAGCGGCCGCACCCAGATCATGGTCCGGCCCGCCGAGTCCTCGGCCGCGAAGGCGATGAAGCGCCCGTCGGGCGAGACCCGCGGCATGCTCATGGTGCTGACCGAAGGCGGCACCGGGACGGTGAAGCGGATCGCGTCCGCGGTCGCGGCGCCGGCGCCCGCGCCCGCGACCGAGCGCCAGGCGAAGAACGCGGCCGCGAGCGCCGCCAGCACCGCCACGCCCCAGGCGAGCGGCTCGCGGCGCGAGCGGCGGCGCGGCACGACCGGCGCGGCCACGCCCGACTGCGAGCCCGACTGCGCGAGCCAGGTGAGCTGCAGCTTCACGTCGTGCGCGGTCTGGATGCGCTCCTCGGGGTCCTTGGCGAGCAGCCCGCGCACCAGCGCCTCGAGCGCCGGCGGCGCGAGCGGCACGAGCGTGGACAGCGCCGGCGGCTCGGTGCCCATGATCGCGCCGATGAGGCTCGCCTGCGTGCGGCCCTCGAACGCGCGGCGGCCGGTCAGCATCTCGTAGAGCACGCAGCCGAGCGCCCACAGGTCGCTGCGCACGTCGGTCTCGCGGCCCTCGAGCTGCTCGGGCGACATGTAGAGGAACGTGCCGACGATGGCGCCCTCGGCGGTGAGCGGCGAGGCCACGGTCGGCGACTGCGTCAGGTGCGGGATGGTCGAGCCGCCGCCCGCGCCCGGGCCGGTGACGCCGGTGGCGCGCGCGAGGCCGAAGTCCATGAGCTTGGCGCCCGAGCGGGTCAGCATGACGTTGCCGGGCTTGAAGTCGCGGTGGACGATCCCGGCGCGGTGCGCGCGGTCGAGCGCGTCGGCGATCTGGATGCCGAGCTTGAGCGCCTCGGCGACCGGCACCGGCCCCTTCACGAGGCGCTGCGCGAGCGTCTCGCCGTCCACCAGCTCCATGACGAGGTACTCGATCTCGCCCTCGCGGCCGACGTCGTGGAGCGTGCAGATGTGCGGGTGGTTGAGGCTCGAGACGGTCCGCGCCTCGCGCTCGAAGCGCGCGTGCACGTCCGCGTTCTCGCGCAGGTGCTGCGGCAGCACCTTGATGGCGACGTCGCGGCCGAGCCGCGTGTCGCGAGCGCGATAGACTTCGCCCATGCCGCCGGCCCCGAGCGGCGAGAGGACTTCGTAGGGCCCGAGCTTGGTGCCGGGGGTCAGGTGCATGGCGCGGCAGACTACGGCACGCGCCGCCCCGGCCGATACGACGAAATCGCCAGGAGCCACACCGCGCCGGGGCCGCTCGGCAAACCGGACGCCGCGCCGAGCGGGGATCGCTACTTCTTGTCCGGCTTCGGCAGCGGCTGCACGAGCTCGACCGCCAGCTCCCAGGGCCTCGTCGCGCCGCGGTGCCAGACGTGCACGTAGTAGCCCGAGTCCGGCGCCGCGACGCCGCCGCGCACGTACGAGCCGTACGTGTAGCCCAGGTCGCCGCTCTCGGAGAGGAACTGGGCGAGCGACATCAGCGTCGCGCTGCCCTCGCGCGCGCGCACCGTGTCGGCGGCGGCCGCGACGCCGACGATGCGCGGCAGGCCCTCGCGCAGCAGCACCAGCCGCTCGGCGCCGAAGCGCTCGAGCGCCACCGCGACGCCGCCCTGCTTCGCGAGCGCGCCGAAGTCGGCGTCGGCCTTCCACAGCGAGCGCCGCCGGTCGAGCGGCCCCCGGCCCGTGCGCGGCGCGGGCGCGGGGCCGAGCACGACCGGCTCGCCGACGGGCCCGATGTGCTTCGCGTGCGAGATGCCCACGTCGAGCGCGACCAGGTGCCGCCCGTCGGGCTGCCGGCGCCAGACGCTCAGGTACTGGCCCCAGGCGGCCTCGTCGCGGCCGCGGCCGGCGCGCCAGGTCCATGGACCGGTCGTCCAGCCCATGTCGCCGGCGGCGCTGATCGCCGCGAACGCCGGCTCCCAGGCGAGCACGGCCGGGTTGGGCTTGCTGGCCTCGTAGGCCTTCCAGCCGTTCACCGGCCCCGGCCGGAACACCACGCCGGTGGGTGCCAGCCACTCGAGAAACGCCGAGCGCGTGCCCTGCGCGGCGGCGTCCTTCGCGAAGGCGCGCTCGGCCTCGACCAGCACGAGCGCCGAAGGGGCATCCGCCGGCGGAGGGGCCGGGGCAGGGGTCGCGGCCGCGAGCAGGGTGAGCCAGGGGAGCGCGAGGAGGAGCATCGGCTTCATGGCGGGTCATCCCGGGTCCAGGGTGGTCGCCCGGTCCCTTGCGAAGGGACCGGCCGCGGGAGCGTCGCCGCAAGACATAGCACCCGATGGGCCTGCGGGGCGAGATCGTTCCTCAAGTCGCGGCGGCGGAGGTCCGAAAACCGGGACGGCCCTCGCAGGTCCGCAGCCCCCCTTCCGGAGACCCGACCGTTGCACAGGCCGATCGCCCGATTCCTGACGCTCCATCGCGACCGACTGGCCGCCGGCGTCCAGCGTCCGCTGGAGCCCGCGCTCGGCGAGCCGCGCGCCCGCGACGAGGCCCGCACGCTGATCGGCGAGCTGCGCGAGGCGTTCGTCCAGCCCGACCCGAGGGCGTTCCTCGAGCCGCTCGGCCGCCGCATCGCGGGCTGGTGCGAGGCCGGGGTCGGCGAGCGCGCGGTCGGCGAGGCGCTGCTCGCGCTGGTGCGCTCGCCCGCCCAGATCGAGGCGCCGATGGGCGAGATGCTCGCGCGCGAGAAGCGCCAGAACGAGAAGTTCGCGGCCCTCCTCGCGGTGAGCCACGCGGTCGTCAACACGCTCGACCTCAACGTCATCCTGAGCACCATCGCGAAGAAGATCCGCGAGGTGATCCAGACCGACGAGTGCACGGTGTTCCTGTTCGACGAGACCGAGCAGGTGCTCTACCCGGTCGTGTGCGACGCCAAGGACTACACCGAGGAGATCATGGCCGTGCGCCTCAAGCTGGGCGAGGGCATCACGGGCATGGTCGCGCTCACCGGCCGCGGCGAGATCGTGGACGACGCCGAGGCCGACCCGCGCTCGGTCTCGGTGCCCGGCACGCCGCCCGAGCAGATGGCGCTGCTGTGCGTGCCGCTCGTCAGCCAGGACAAGGTGCTCGGCGTCATCACGCTCTCGCGCATCGGCAGCCGCACCTTCCTGCAGGAGGACCTCGAGCTGGCGACGCTGTTCGCGGGCCAGTGCAGCGCGGCGATCGCGAACGCGCGCATGTACGAGAGCATGAAGGCCGCCTACGACGAGTTGCGCGACACCCAGGCGCAGCTCGTGCAGGCCGCCAAGCTGAACGCGCTGGGCGAAATGGCCGGCGGCGTGGCGCACGACTTCAACAACATCCTCGCCGCCATCCTCGGCCGGACCCAGCTGCTGCTGCAGACCGTGCCCGAGCACGAGCTGCGGCGGCAGCTGCTCGTGATCGAGCAGGCCGCGCTCGACGGCGCGCAGACCGTGCGCCGCGTGCAGGAGTTCACGCGCGTGCGGCAGGACGAGCACTTCGAGACCGTGGACCTGAACCACGTCCTGCTCGGCGTCACCGAGCTGACCCGGCCGGTCTGGGAATCCGGCGCCAAGCGCCGCGGCGTTTCGGTGGACGTCCACCTCGAGCTGGGCGCGACGAGCACGACGATCGGCAACGCCTCGGAGCTGCGCGAGGTGTTCACGAACCTCGTGCTGAACGCCGTGGACGCCATGCCCGGCGGCGGCGAGCTGTGGATCACCTCCGGCAACGGCGCCGGCGTGGTCACGGTGCAGATCCGCGACACCGGGGTCGGCATGGAGGAGGCCACGCTCGGCAAGATCTTCGACCCGTTCTTCACCACCAAGTCCGCGAAGGGCACCGGGCTCGGCCTGTCGGTCGCCTACGGCATCGTCACTCGCCACCGCGGCACGATCACCGTGGACAGCGAGCCGGGCGTCGGCACGCTGTTCACGCTGACGTTCCCGGTCGGCGCCGCGCCCGAGCAGCCCGCCCCGGCCGCCGACGACGCGCCGCTGCCGCGCCTGCGCGTGCTGGTCGTGGACGACGAGGAGATCGTGCTGGAGGTGCTCGTGGACCTGCTCGCCGCGCTCGGCATGGACGTGGACCGCGCGCACGGCGGCCCGGCCGGCATCGAGGCCGTGCGCGCCGGCGACTACGACGTGGTGTTCACCGACCTCGGCATGCCCGAGGTGAACGGCTGGGACCTCGCCACGGCGGCCAAGGAACGCCGGCCGTCCACCGCGGTCGTGCTCGTCACCGGCTGGGGCTTCCAGCTCGGCGAGGACGCGGCCGGCTCGAGCGGCGTGGACCTCATCATGGCCAAGCCGTTCTCGTGGGACGACGTGCAGCAGGCGCTGCGCCAGGTCGCGCCGCTCACGACCCGCGCCGCCGCCTGAGCGGCCGCGGCACGAAACGAGGACGGGCGCGCCGGATCGCTCCGGCGCGCCCGTCGGTCGTTTCGCGGGGGCGCTACTTCGCTTCGCTCGACGCGGGCCGCGGTACGCCGTCGGCCGGCAGGCCGAGCGCCGAGGCGGCGACGTCCGCCCACGACGCCCGCGGCAGCTCGAAGCGGTCGAGCCCGCGCACGCGGCCCTGGCGGTCCACGACGAACCACGCCTGCACGTTCTGGCGGGTGCGCGGGTCGAGCACGTTGTACTGGGCCCCGATCGCGCGCTGCGGGTCGGGCACGACGGGGTAGGTGAGCGAGAGCCGCCGCACGGCCGAGCGGCAGGCGCCCATGCGCCAGTCGAGCACCGCCACCGGCACGACGCCGAGGCGGGTGAGGCGGCCGGACTCCGACTCGAGCCGGAGCAGGTCGGCGTCCTTCGCGCCGAAGACGAGCAGCACGTGGCCCTGGGCGCGCAGGTCGCGCAGCCGCGCATCGCCGCCGGCGAGGTTCTCGTAGGCGAAGTCCGGGGCGCTCGAGCCGGACTCGACCGTCGCGTATTCGGTGCCGCCGCCGAGCGGGACCTGCGGCAGCCGGTCCCGTCCGTCCGCGGCGGAAGACACGGAAGCGCCGGCGGAGCCGAGAAGGGCGGCGGCCGCCAGCGTCGTCAGGATGCGTTTCAAGACCAACCTCCGGGTGGGCGATGCGCGTGAGGTGCGGAGCTTCGGTTGCACCCCTTCGTATCGGCCCGCCCGGAGGCGCGGTTGAATCCGTGCGAAACGCGAAGGCCCATCCCCGCTGCTCCCAGCGGGTCCGCGCCGCGCGTTGCAGGTCTAGAGGCCCGTGACGGCGTATTGCACGGCGCGCAGCGCGTCGCCCGGCAGCAGTCCGTCGCGGATGTCGATGCGCTGCACGACGCCCTTGGGGTCCACGATCACGTAGCCGGGGCGCGGCTGGTTGCGCTGCAGGTCGTAGGCGCCGTAGAGCGCGGCGATGTCGCCGGTCGTGTCGTCGAGCAGCAGCGCCTTCGGGTCGTGCTGCGCGGCCCACGCCGACAGGTGCCCGACCTTCTCCGGCACGACGCCGAGCACGTTGACGCGCTCGGGCACCGCGCGCGCGAGCGAATCGAGCCCGCCGAGGTCGCGCTTGGGGCAGAACACCACGACGGCCCACTGGCCGCGCAGCGTCGAGAGCTTCACCTTGCCGCCGCCCGCGAGCGGCAGGTCGAAATCGGGCGCCCGGTCGCCCTTGGACACGTCGCCGAGCGTCAGCCGCGACGAGATGGGCACGCCGCCCGAGGTCTCGCGCTTGACGGGGGGCGGCTGGCCGGGCCGGTACTTGTCGCCGGTCTGCGCGGCGGCCGTGGCGGCCGCGAGCAGCAGCGTGAGAGCGAGTGCGATGCGCGTCATGTCGGCACCTCCTCCACTGCCAGGCGCGGCGGCGGGGAGTGCCGCCGAGCGGTGACGGACAGGGAGGCGCAGGGCCCCTCAGCGGGCGGTGCGTCCCCCGGATGCCGGGGCGCGAGCGACCTCGTCGCGCAGCGCCGCGAGCACGGGCTCGGGGCTCTGCGGCGGGATCGAGCACCCCGGCGCGACCAGCCAGCGCCGTCCGCCCGTCTCGGCGAGCGCACGGCGGTACTGCTCCAGCACGGCTTCGGGGTCGCGCGACTGCAGCGCGCCCTCGTGGGCGATGCCGCCCATGACGGCGCCCGGAAGCCGGGCGAGCCCTTCGGCCAGCGACGGGTTCGCGGGCGCGAGCGCGTCCCACGAGAACGCGCCCACGGGGTAGTCCGCGAACTCGAACAGCAGGCAATCGTCCTTGCAGACGTGCAGCACGTGGTACGGCGACGGCCCTGCCGCGGCGAGCAGCCGAAGGTCGTAAGGCCGCGACCACCGGCGCAGGTCCTCGGGGCTCACGAAGCGGCGGCAGCCCCAGTCCACGGTGGCGAGGTAGATGCCGTCGGCGCCCGCGCGCATCAGCGCGGCCGCGAAGCGCTCGAAGACGCGGGTGACGGTCTCGAGCGCGCGCTCGATCCGCGCCGGCGCGCTCGTCAGGTGCTCGCGCAGCACGCCGGGCGGCTCGGTCAGCTCGCCGAGGATGGCGAGCGGCGTGAACACGGTGGCGAGGATCGGCACGGTCGCGGGGACGCGCGCGCGCAGCAGCCGCACGGCCTCGAGTTGCTCGCCCAGCGCGCCCGCATCGTGCGGGATCTCGGCGATGCGGTCCCAGTCGGCGCTCTCGCGGACCGGGAAGGATTCGAGCGCGGGCTTGGCGTCGGGCACACCGGGGTAGCGGTAGCGCACTCCCCAGTCCTCGACGTGGTAGTGCTTCCGCGGGTTGAGCTTGATCCAGTCCCAGCGGAAGCGCTCCCAGCGCTCGACCGTGTGGTCCACGAGGTCGGCGGCGCTCGACTCGCGGTGGTAGACGTGCCCCCAGAACGAGATCGGAGGCCGATCCACGGAATGGCCACGCATGGCTGCGAGCACCCGGTCGCGCTCGGTCATGGCTCCAAGTTAGTCCTCCGCGCGGGGCGCAACAAGCGCCCCCGCGCCCGGGAAGCGTGCCCGATTCGTGCCAGCGGTGGGGGGGCGCCCGGGTGGCGAGACGAACGGGGCGCGGCTACGGTCCGGCGCGTGCGAATCCCCGACCGCATCGTTCCGGCCATGCTGCTGGCGCTGGCCTGCTTCGGCTGCGCAGGCCCGCTCCCGGATCGCCCCGAGGCCGGGGCGCCGGAGACGCTCGCGGTGACCGTGCTCGCCGACTCGGCCGAGGCCGCGGGCCTGCCGCCGGCGTCTCCCGGCGTGGCGCGGCCGCCACACCTCACGCTCGTGCGCATCGCCCTCGGCCGCGCGGACGTCGGCGCCGCGCTGCCCGAGCCCGAGCCCGGCGTGCCCGAACTCCCCGAGAGCGCGCCGGCGGCGCCGGCGTACGACGACGAACTGCGCCCGCCTCTCCCGCGCGGGGCGGCGATCGTGAGGCTGCCCGCGGCCCGCCGCGGCTGGGTGGAGCTCGACGTGCGCGTGGACGAGCGCGGCGAGGTCACCGACGCGATCCCGGTCGGCGGCGAGGCCGAGCCCGCCACGGTGGAGGCGGCGGCCGCGGCCGCGTTCGCGCAGCGCTGGTACCCGGCCACGCGCCGCGGCGAGCCGGTCGCGGTCTGGTGCCGGCAGCGCTTCGAGGCCGGGCCCGGGCGCTGACGCGCGCGAAGCGCTAAGCCGGGGCCTCGATCACGCGGCCCCAGATGCGGCGCGTGCGCGCGATCTCGAAGCCCTCGGAGCGGTAGAGCCGCAGCGCGGTCTCGTTGTCGCCGTCCACGAGCAGCGTCACCGCGCCCTCGCAGTGGGCCTCGAGCCAGCGCACGCCCCAGCGCAGCAGCGCGCGCCCGAGCCCGATGCCGCGGCCCGCCCCGGTCGTGCCGAGCGTGCCGATCTCGCCGCGCGTCGCGTGCCGCTCGTTGCGGCAGAAGCCCACGCACGCGCCGCCCAGGTAGGCGAGCGCGAGGCCGTCGGCGCGGAACGCCGGGTCGCTCGCGATGTGGCGGCCGGTCTCGTCGGTGCCGCGCACGAAGCGGTAGTGCTCCGCGAACGACTCGTTGTAGACGTTCGTCCACGCGCTCAGCATCGCGTGGCTGCCGTCGTAGGTGCGGATCTCGACGCCCGCCGGCCACTCGGGCTCGGGGGCGCCGCCCCGCGGGCGCTCCATGAGCCAGAACCAGCGCTCGTGCGCGAACCCGAGCTTCGCCGCGATGCGCTCCGAGGCCTCGTTGGGCATCCAGGCGCTCGCCGCCACGTCGAGCCGGCCCGCGCCGACCGCGCCGCCGCGCACGTACTCGAGCAGCGCCTCGGAGAGCCGCGTGCCGATGCCGCGGCCGCGGAAGCGCTCGCGGACGCCGACGCGCAGCATGGTCCACACCTCGCCGGCCTGCGGCAGCACCCACGGCACGCCGAAGCCGGCCAGCTCGCCGTCCGCCACGGCGACGCGGATGCCGTCCTGCGCCAGCCGGCGGTCGTGCAGCTTGTGCTCGAGCCCCTCGGGGCCGAGGAACTTGTCGAAGTGCGGCGCCAGCTCGGGCTCGTGGATCGCGGCGCGAAGCGCCTCGCGGTCGTCCGTGGTCCAGGGGCGGATGACGATGTCCATGCGCCGCACGCTAGGGGCGCGGGCCGCGCGCGGTCAACGGGGTCCGGGCGTTGACGCCCGCGCGCGGGCCCGCGTAGCCTGCCGCGCATGTCCGACAACCCCATCGCGGCCGGACGGCTGCAGGAGCGGGTCGCGCGCTTCGCGGGCCGGCGGCTGGTCGTGCTCGGCGACCTGATGCTGGACCACTACCTGTGGGGACGCTGCGAGCGCATCTCGCCCGAGGCCCCGGTGCCGGTGGTCGAGATCGAGCGCGAGACCAGCTCGCTGGGCGGCGCGGGAAACGTCGCGGCCAACCTGACCGCGCTCGGCGCGCGACCGGTGCTCGTCGGCGTGCTCGGCGAGGACTCGCGCGCGCAGCAGCTGCTCGAGGCGTTCGCCGAGCGCGGCGTGGACACGCGCTCGCTCGTGCGCGACCGCACCCGGCCGACCACGATCAAGACGCGCATCCTCGCGCAGCACCAGCAGGT
>CAZUEM010000045.1:10454-11583 GCA_964619155.1 uncultured bacterium | reverse complement strand
CTGCAGAAGCGCCTCGACGCCGAGTGCGCCCTGGTCACCCGCGGCGCCGACGGCATGAGCCTGTTCGAGAAGGGCGGCCGCTACACCCACCTGCCCACGGTCGCGCGCGAGGTGTTCGACGTGACCGGCGCCGGCGACACGGTCGTCAGCGTCGTCGCGCTGGCGCTGGCGGCGGGCGCGGACTACCCCGAGGCGTGCATGCTCGCGAACCACGCCGCCGGCGTGGTGATCCGCGAGGTCGGCACCGCGACCTGCTCGCCGGGCCAGCTGCTCGGCTCGCTCGCGGGGACGGGCGCGTGAGCGGCGCGCCGTTCGAGCTGCCGGCCGAGGCGCGCACGAAGCTCGCGCTGTGGCGGGCCGCGCAGGCGAAGGTCGTGTTCACGAACGGGGTCTACGACCTGCTGCACCGCGGGCACGCCGAGTACCTCGCCGAGGCGCGCGCGCTGGGCGACCGGCTCGTCGTGGGCGTCAACAGCGACGCGTCGGTCCGTCGCCTCAAGGGCCCCGAGCGGCCCATCCTGCCGCAGGGCGACCGCGCCGGGCTCGTCGCCGCGCTCGCGTGCGTGGACCTCGCGGTCGTGTTCGACGACGACACGCCGCTGCGGCTCATCGAGGCCGTGCGGCCCGACGTGCTCGTCAAGGGCGCCGACTGGGCCGAGGACGCCATCGTCGGCGCGGAGTTCGTGAAGGCGCGCGGCGGGCGCGTCGAGCGCATCGCGCTGCGCGAGGGGCTGAGCACGACGACGCTCATCCGCCGCATCCGCGAGGGCCTGGGCGCGTTCGACCCCTGGGACTGACCGGGGTCCCGGCTTTCGCGCGGCAGCGGTCTGGCCGCCGATCCTGAAAGGCGCGCCGGGGCGGTCCGCGCCGCCCGCGCCGCGGCCGGGTGAGGACGGCGCAAAATTCCCTGTGCCGTTTCGCGTGCGCCGCTGTCTTTACCATCAGGAGCGCCGGGCAGGGCGCTCTTCCAGGTCGCGAGGTGCGCAACCGAGCGGCCGCATCGCCGGCTCTCCGGCCAAATGACGCGAGCCGCGCCGGGGAAGCAGGCGATGCGTGCGGGCCGCACGCGGACCGCCGGAACGGATCGCAGGAGCCTTCGGGGGAAGCGCTGCGAGGACCGGCCGGCGGT
>CAZUEM010000045.1:4970-10354 GCA_964619155.1 uncultured bacterium | reverse complement strand
CCGGAACGGATCGCAGGAGCCTTCGGGGGAAGCGCTGCGAGGACCGGCCGGCGGTTCCGTCTTTCCGCCGGGTGCCGCGGCCGCCCCTCGCCCGCGCCACGGCCCGCCGGCTCCGTTTGCCTCGGGGAAGGGACGTCCGGTAGTTTTCCGCGTCCATTTTCAATCCCCCTCTCGCGCCCTCCGGGCATCTCGTCCCCCGGCCCGACGGCGCCGCGCACGGGAGTTCCCATGAATCTGCACGAATACCAGGGCAAGGAGCTGTTCGCCCGTTTCGGCCTGCCGGTGCTGCCCGGGCAGGTCGCGGCCACCCCCGAGGAGGCGCGCGACGTCGCGGCCTCGATCGGCGGCCTCGTGGTGATCAAGGCGCAGGTGCAGGCCGGCGGACGCGGCAAGGCGGGCGGCGTCAAGCTCGCGCACACGCCCGACGAGGCCTTCGAGAAGGCCCGCGACATCCTCGCGCTGACCATCAAGGGCCTGCCGGTGCGCAGGGTCCTCGTCGCGCAGGCCGCGGACATCGCGAAGGAGTACTACCTCTCGATCGTCATGGACCGCGAGGCCAAGGCGCCGCTCATCATGCTGTCCGCCGAGGGCGGCGTGGACATCGAGGAGGTCGCCCGCACGGCGCCGGAGAAGATCCTCAAGCAGCACATCGGCCTCGACGGGCTGCGCCCGTACCAGGCGCGCAACCTGATGGCGAAGGTCTTCACCGACTTCAAGCAGGCCGCCCAGGCCGCGGACATCCTGCTGAAGCTCTACCGGGTGTTCATGGACGGCGACTGCTCGCTGGCCGAGATCAACCCGCTGGCCGTGACGCCCGAGGGCCGCGTGATCGCGCTCGACGCCAAGGTCGTGCTCGACGACAACGCCGACTTCCGGCACCGCGACTGGGACCACTGGCGCGACCCGGGCGAGGAGACGATGGGCCAGAAGCTCGCGCGCGAGAAGGGCCTCTCGTACGTCAAGCTCGAGGGCGACATCGGGTGCGTCGTCAACGGCGCCGGCCTGGCGATGGCGACGATGGACCTCATCAAGCACTACGGCGGCGAGCCCGCGAACTTCCTCGACATCGGCGGCTCGTCGAACCCCGAGAAGGTGACCGCGGCGCTGAAGATCATCACCGGCGAGTCGCACGTGCGCGCGATCCTGTTCAACATCTTCGGCGGCATCACGCGCTGCGACGACGTCGCCAACGGCATCGTCGCCTCGCTGAAGGAGTCGCCGCTCGCCGTGCCGCTCGTCATCCGCCTCACCGGCACCAACGAGGACAAGGCGCGGCAGATCCTCTCGGACTTCGGTCTCGGCGCCACGACCAGCATGGACGAGGCCGTCCGGATGGTGATCGCCCGGGCGCAGGAGGTGACCGCGTGAGCGTCCTGATCGACAAGAACACCCGCCTGCTCGTGCAGGGCATCACCGGCCGCGACGGCGCGTTCCACACCCAGCAGATGGTCGCGTACGGCACGAAGGTGGTGGCCGGCGTGACCCCCGGCAAGGGCGGCGAAAGCGTGCACGGCGTGCCCGTGTTCGACTCGGTCGCCGAGGCCGTCGAGAAGACGAAGGCGAACGCCTCCGTCATCTACGTGCCGGCGCCGTTCGCGGCGGACGCGATCCACGAGGCCGCCGACGCCGGCGTGTCGCTGATCGTGTGCATCACCGAGGGCGTCCCGGTGCGCGACACGCTCGGCGCGTTCCACAAGGTGCTGGCGATGCGCGGCCCGAACCACCCGCTCGGCCGCCCGCGCCTCGTCGGCCCGAACTGCCCCGGCCTGATCACGCCCGGGCAGGCGAAGGTCGGCATCCTGCCGGGCCACATCGTCACGCCCGGACCGGTGGGCGTCGTGTCCAAGAGCGGCACGCTGACCTACGAGGTGGTCAAGCAGCTGACCGACCGCGGCCTGGGGCAGACCACCTGCATCGGCATCGGCGGCGACCCGGTGATCGGCACCGACTTCATCGACGCGCTGACGCTGTTCGAGGCCGACCCGAGGACCGAGGGCATCGTGCTGATGGGCGAGATCGGCGGCAACGCCGAGGAGCAGGCGGCCGACTTCATCCGCCGCCGCGTCGGCAAGCCCGTGGTCGCGTTCGTCGCCGGCCAGACGGCGCCCCCGGGCAAGCGCATGGGCCACGCCGGCGCGATCATCTCCGGCGGCACGGGCACCGCGGCCGAGAAGATCGCGGCGTTCGAGGCGGCGGGCGTGCCGGTGGCGCGCATCCCGTCCGAGATTCCGGTGCTCATGGCCGAGGCCCTGCAGCGCCGGCGCGCGCGCCGGAAGAACGGCGCCAACGGCGCGGCGAAGAAGGCGGGCGGTACGAAGCCGGCCGCGAAGGCGGCGAAGCGACCCGCGAAGAAGTCCGTGAAGCCCGCGAAGAAGGCGGCGAAGAAGAAGTGACACGCATGAACCGGCCGCATGGCGCGGCGGTTCGAGGAGACACACCGATGGCGCTGGAGCGCACGCTGTTCATCGTCAAACCCGACGCCACCGAGCGGAACCTCGTGGGCCGGATCCTCGCGCACGTCGAGGACAAGGGCTTCCGCATCGTCGAGGCCCGCTTCGCGCGCCTGACGCGGGAGCAGTGCCAGGAGTTCTACGCCGAGCACCTGGGCAAGCCGTTCTTCAACGACCTCGTGGACTTCATGACCTCGGGGCCGGTGATGCTCTGCTGCCTCGAGCGCGACGGCGCGGTCGCCACGCTGCGCGAGACGATCGGAGCCACCGACCCGGCGCAGGCCGCCGAGGGCACGGTCCGCAAGCTGTACGCGAAGTCGAAGGCCTACAACTCCGTGCACGCCTCGGACAGCCCGGCCTCGGCCGAGCGCGAGGTGAAGCTGTTCTTCGGGGTCGCGGCCCTTTCGCACTGAGTTCGCCCGGCGGACGGAGGGCGGCCCGAGCCGCCGCCGTCCGCCGGATTCGTTCCGGCCGGCGCCCCACCGGCCGTCCCACATGCCGGACATACGTAAAGGATGTGGGATTCCACGCGCGACACGAGAGCGCGGTCCCGAGCGGCGCCCCGACAGCCCCATGGCTGGACGAAAACCTCGGGCCTGTGCTAGCTTGCGCGCGCTTCTGAGGGGTCGGCCTCGCGCCGGCTCGTTTCGTTCATGAGCGACTTCATCCTCGATCTGGCCACCCTCAAGCCCTCGCTCGACCGGGTGGTGATCGAAGCGCCGGCCGCGGAGGTCGGGCTTCCCGAAGCGGAGTGGCGCGGCACGGTCCGCGGCGCGCTGCGCATCGAGAAGTCCGGCGACCGGGTGACCGTGCGTGGAGACGTGTCGTCGGTGGCCCAGCTCGAGTGCGTCCGCTGCCTGCGGAGCTTCGACTTCGAGGTGGCCGTCCCGTTCACGGCCTTCGCAGATCGCAGGGGAAACGCCAGTTCCGCCGAGGAGGAAGCCCTCGAGCGGGACGACTACATGCTGTTTCACGACGGGCGGCGGCTGGACCTGCGCGCGAGCGTGCGGGAGACGCTGCTGCTCGAGTTGCCCATCACTCCCCGTTGCCGGGAGGAATGCCCGGGGCTCTGCCCGAAGTGTGGCGCCGACCTGAACCTCGGCCCGTGCGGTTGCGCGCGGTGACGCCAGACTTCCGGCAGGCTCCGGCCTGGTAGGAGGATCGGACTCATGGCGGTTCCCAAGCGGCGTCACTCGTCCACGCGCGGCAAGAAGCGCCGCACCGGATGGAAGCTGGCCAAGCCGGGCCTGAACGTGTGCGGCCACTGCGGCGCCCCGCGCCAGCCGCACCGCATCTGCCCGAGCTGCGGCCACTACCACGGCGAGGAGATCGTCACGCCGCGCGAGCAGTAGGCGGCGACCGATTGACCATGCCAGCCATCCCGCGCATCGGGATTGATGCGATGGGAGGTGACTTCGGCCCCCAGCCGGTGGCCGAAGGCGCCGCGCTCGCCCTGCGTCAGCAGCCCGGGCGCTTCGCGCTCACGCTCGTCGGAGACGAGCCGGAGATCCGCGCGGCCCTTCGCCGAGCCGGGGCCGAGAGCCTGCCCGTCGAGATCGTGCACGCCGCCGGCCGCGTGGACATGGGAGCGAAGGCCGCGGCCGTCGCGCGCCGCAGCGACACCTCGCTCGGCGTGCTGACCCAGCTCCACAAGGACCGCCGCGTGGACGCGATCTTCAGCGCCGGCAACACCGGCGCCGTCGTCGCCACCGCGCTGCTCGGGCTCGGCCGCATCGAGGGCGTCTCGCGCCCGGCGCTGGCGGCGTTCATCCCCAACGCCAGGCACGGCACCGTCGTGCTCGACGTCGGCGCCAACGCCGAGGTCAAGCCGCAGTACCTGGTGCAGTTCGCGCACATGGGCTCGTGCTACGCGCGCTACCTGATGGGCCGCGAGAACCCGTCGGTGGGGCTGCTCTCCATCGGCGAGGAGGACTCGAAGGGCAACCAGCTCGTCCAGGACGCGCTGCCGCTGCTGCGCGCGGCCCGGCACCTGAACTTCGCCGGCAACGTCGAGGGGCGCGACCTGTTCAAGGGCACCTGCGACGTGATCGTGACCGACGGCTTCACCGGCAACGTGCTGCTCAAGACCGCCGAGGGCGCCGCCGGGTTCCTCACGGGCGCCATCAAGGCCGAGATGAAGCGCGACCCGCTCTCGATGCTCGGGGCGCTGTTCCTGCTGCCGGCCCTCGGGCGGCTGCGCCGGCGGCTCGACTGGGAGGAGTACGGCGGCGTGCCGCTCATGGGCGTCAACGGCGTGTGCTTCATCGGCCACGGCGCCAGCGGCGCGAAGGCGTTCCGCAGCGCGATCCGCGCGCTCGCGACCTTCGTCGAGCGGCGCGTCAACGAGCACATTCGCGAGGAGATCCTGAGTGACGACGTCACCGCGGCCTGACGCCCTGCGCGGCGTCACGATCACGGGCACGGGCATGTACGTGCCCGAGCGCGTCCTGACCAACCACGACCTCGAGACGCTCGTGGACACGTCCGACGAGTGGATCGTCGAGCGCACCGGCATCCGCGAGCGCCGGATCGCCGCGCCCGACCAGGCCTCGTCCGATCTGGCGCTGATCGCCTGCCGCCGGGCGCTGGCGATGGCGAAGGTGGACGCGAAGGACGTGGACCAGATCATCCTCGCGACCACGACGCCCGACCGCATCCTGCCCTCGTGCGCGTGCACGCTGCAGCAGAAGCTCGGCGCCACGAAGGCCGCGGCCTACGACATGTTCGCGGCCTGCACGGGCTTCGTGTTCGGCATGGGGGTGGCCCGCGGCCTGATCGGCGGCGGCATGGCCGAGACCGTGCTCGTGGTGGGCGTCGAGACGCTCTCGCGCATCGTGGACTACACCGACCGCAACACCTGCGTGCTGTTCGGCGACGCCGCCGGGGCCGCCGTGCTGCAGGCCTGCGACCGCGGCCTCGGCATCCACGCGGTGG
>CAZUEM010000045.1:0-4870 GCA_964619155.1 uncultured bacterium | reverse complement strand
CGCGGCCTCGGCATCCACGCGGTGGACATGCACAGCGACGGCGAACTGGGCGAGGTGCTCGAGGTGCCGGCCGGCATCTCGCGCAACCCCGCGACGGCGGGCACGGTGGCCGCCCGCGAGCACTTCATCCGCATGCAGGGCAAGAAGCTCTTCCCGTTCGCCGTGCGCAGCATGGAGGACGCGACCCGCAAGTGCTGCGAGCGCGCCGGCTGGTCGCCCGCGGACGTGGACGTGTTCGTGCCGCACCAGGCGAACCTGCGCATCATCGACGGCGTGCGCGAGCGGCTCGGGCTCCCGGCCGCGAAGGTCTACGTCAACATCGACCGCTACGGGAACACCTCGTCGGCCTCGATCCCGGTCGCGCTCGACGAGCTCGTGCGCTCGGGCCGCGTGACGCCGGGCTCGAAGGTGGCCTTCGCCGCCTTCGGCGGCGGCGCGACCTGGGGCGCGAGCACGATGACCTGGACCGCGCCGGTGCCGGAAGCCGCGGGGCTCGAGGCGGCCGCGGCGGCGGGGGAGGCGTCGTGAAGCTGGCGTTCCTCTTCCCGGGCCAGGGCGCGCAGAGCGTCGGCATGGGCCGCGCGCTCGCCGAGGCGCACCCCGAGGCGGCCGAGGCGTTCGCGACCGCCGACCGCGTCCTCGGCTACCCGCTGAGCGCGATCTGCTGGAACGGGCCCGCCGAGGACCTCAAGAAGAGCGTGCACACGCAGCCCGCGCTGCTCACCCACAGCGTCGCGGCGTGGCGGCTCGCGCGCGCCGCGGGCCTCGAGCCGGCGTTCACCGCCGGCCACAGCCTCGGCGAGTACTCGGCGTGCGTGGCGGCCGGCGCCATGTCCTTCGAGGACGCGCTGCGCGTCACGAGCCGCCGCGGCGAGCTCATGTACGCGGCCGGCCTCGAGCGGCCGGGCGCGATGGCCGCGGTGCTCGGGCTCTCGCGCGAGGACGCCGAGGCCGCCTGCGCCGAGGCCGCGGGCGCCGGCATCGTCCGCGCCGCGAACCTCAACGCGCCGGGCCAGGTGGTGATCTCGGGCGAGCCCGCCGCCGTGGACGCGGCCTGCGAGGCCGCGAAGGCGCGCGGGGCGAAGCGCGCGATCCGGCTCGAGGTGAGCGGCGCGTTCCACTCGCCGCTCATGGCGTCGGCGGCCGCCGGGCTCGCCGGGGCGCTCGACGCGATCGAGATCCGCGACGCGGCCTGCCCGGTCGTTTCGAACGCGTGGGCCAGGCCGGTGCGGGCGGCGGACGAGATCCGCGCCGCGCTCAAGGAGCAGCTGCTCGCGTCGGTGCGCTGGGAGGAGTCCATGCGGCTCCTGCTCGATTCGGGCGTCGAGGGCTTCGTCGAGCTCGGCACCGGCAAGGTGCTGCGCGGGCTGCTGCGCACGATCCAAAGGGAAGCGGCGAGCTGGAACGTCGAGGACCCCGAGAGCCTGCAGGCGACGCTCGCGGCGCTCGGCTCGGCCGCCGGGAGGGGCGCATGAGCGAAACGCAGGCGGCTCCCGTGAGCGCGGTCGCGCGCGACCTCGAGGGCCAGGTGGCGTTCGTCACCGGCGGCGCGACGGGCATCGGCCTCGCGGTGGCGAAGCGGCTGGCCGCGGCGGGCGCGACGGTCGCGATCTTCAACCGCAACGCCGATCGCGCGCAGGCGGCCGTGGCCGACATCGCCGCCGCCGGCGGCACGAGTTTCGCGTTCGCGACCGACATCGCGAGCGCCGAGTCGGTCGAGCAGGGCTTCGGCGCCGCGCTCCTGCAGCTCGGCCGCGTGGACGTGCTCGTCAACAACGCCGGCCTCACGCGCGACGGGCTGTTCGTGCGCATGGGCGACGAGCAGTGGCAGCAGGTGCTCGACACGAACCTGGGCGGCGCGTTCCGGTGCTGCCGGGCCGTGGCGCGCACGATGATGAAGGCCCGCTACGGGCGCATCGTGAACATCTCGTCGGTCGTGGGCCTGATGGGCAACGCCGGGCAGGCGAACTACGCCGCGTCCAAGGCGGGGCTGCTCGGGCTCACGAAGTCGCTGGCGCGCGAGCTGGCCGCGCGCGCGGTCACGGTGAACGCCGTGTGCCCGGGCTTCATCGAGACGGACATGACCGCGGTGCTGCCCGAGGCGGCGCGCGCGGAGCTGATGGCGAAGATCCCGCTCGGCCGGCTGGGCGCGCCCGGGGAGGTCGCCGAGGTGGTGGCGTTCCTCGCCTCGCCGCGGGCCGGCTACGTCACGGGCCAGACCTGGACCGTGGACGGCGGCATGGTGATGGAGTAACAAGGCAGCGGAACTCGAACCGGCACAGGAGGTGAATGGAATGGCAGCATTCAGCGAAGACCGCGTCCGCGAAATCATCGCGAAGGAACTCGAGGTGGACGTCAAGCAGCTGACGCCCGAGGCCAAGTTCATCGAGGACCTCGGCGCGGACTCCCTCGACATCGTCGAGCTCGTCATGGCGCTCGAGGAGGAGTTCGGCCTCGACATCCCCGACGAGGACGCGGACAAGATGAAGACCGTCGGCGACGCGATGAAGTACCTGCAGGAGCACGCGAGCGCCTCCTGAGAGGCGCGAGCGAGAACGCCGGATCGAGTTCCGCCCGCCGCGTCGCCCGCGGCCCCTCGGGGCCGGGCGGCGCGGACCGACGGGCCGGACCGGACGGCGAAACGGGGAGAAGGCGAAGGATGGGAACGAACGGACCTCGCATCGTGGTGACCGGAGCCGGCGTCGTCTCGCCGGTCGGCAACACCGTCGAGGCGTGCTGGAGCAATCTCGTCGCGGGCGTCTCCGGCGCCGGACCGATCACGCGGTTCGACGTCACGAACTTCGAGACGAAGTTCGCCTGCGAGGTGAAGGACTTCTCGTTCGAGGGCGTGCTCGACCGCAAGGAGGCGAAGCGGATGGACCGCTTCGTCCAGTTCGCGGTCGTCGCCTCGGCCGAGGCGCTGCGCAACGCCGGGATCGACCTCGAGCGCACCGACCGCGAACGCGTCGGCGTGCTGATCGGTTCGGGCATCGGCGGCATGGAGACCTTCGAGAACCAGCACACCGCGCTCATGGAGAAGGGTCCGGGGCGCGTGAGCCCGTTCTTCATCCCGATGATGATCTCGGACATGGCGGCCGGCCAGGTGTCCATCCAGTTCGGGCTCAAGGGCCCGAACTTCGGCACCGTCTCGGCCTGCGCCTCCGGGGCGCACGCCATCGGCGAAGCGCTGCGGCTGCTTCGCGCCGGCGATGCCGACGTCATCCTCGCGGGCGGCGCCGAAGCCACGATCACGCCGATGGCGGTCGCGGGCTTCAACTCCGCCCGGGCCCTCTCCCTCCGAAACGACGATCCCCGGCGCGCGAGCCGTCCCTTCGACAAGGACCGGGACGGCTTCGTGATCGGCGAAGGCGCGGGGCTGGTGGTGCTCGAGACCGAAGAGCACGCCCGGCGCCGCGGCGCGACCATCCTCTGCGAGCTCGCGGGCTACGGAGCCACCGGCGACGCCTACCACATGACCGCTCCCTGCGTGGACGGCGACGGCGCGGCGCGCGCGATGAAGCGCGCGCTGAAGGACGCCGGCATGGCGCTCGACGAACCGGCCTACGTGAACGCCCACGGCACGGCGACCCCCGCCGGCGACCCGATCGAGGTCACCGCGCTCAAGACGGTGTTCGGCGAGCACGCCCGCCGTCTCATGGTGGGGTCGACGAAGTCCATGACCGGCCACCTGCTCGGTGCGGCCGGCGGGCTCGAGGCCGTGGTCACCGCCCTGGTCATCGCGCGAGGGGTCGTCCCGCCCACCATCAACCTCGACACACCGGATGAGGCATGCGACCTCGACTTCGTTCCGAATCAGGCCCGGACGCTGGACGTGCGGGCAGCCCTGACGAACTCGTTCGGGTTCGGCGGGCACAACGTGAGCCTCGCGATGAGGGCTTTCAGGTAAAGGCCCGGGCGCGCCGGCGCGGGGGACGCGGCCGCCGTCGCGGCGGGCGCACCGTCCCGCCGGCGACGAAGCGCCGCTCGTTCCTCGACTGGCTCAAGTCGCTGTTCGGCTTCGGCCGCCCCGCCGCGCGCGGCGGCGGCGAACGCCGAGGCCCGCGGCGCGAGGGCGCGCTCGGGCAGCAGGAAGAGCGTGTCCTCGACGAGTTCACGAAGCAGTACGGCATCGCGTTCGAGGACCGCGGGCTGCTCAAGCTGGCGCTGACCCACCGCTCGTACCTGAGCGTGACGGGGCAGGGGCCGCGCGAGTCCAACGAGCGCCTCGAGTTCCTCGGCGACTCCGTGCTGGGGCTCGTCACCAGCGAGTTCCTTTACCGCCGCCACCCCGACGAGCACGAGGGCCAGCTCACGAAGACCAAGTCGCTGCTGGTCTCGAAGGCCATCCTGTCGCGGCGCGCGCTGCGCATGGGGCTCGGGCGCTACGTGCTCATGAGCCACTCCGAGGTGGAGTCGGGCGGCCGCCAGCGGCTGTCCATCCTCGCCGACGCGTTCGAGTCGGTGCTCGGCGCGATCTACCTCGACCAGGGCTTCGAGACGGCGCGCAAGTTCATCCACCAGTGGCTGCTCGCGGAGTCGGACGCGATCACCTCCGACAAGCGCCACACGAACTACAAGAGCCACCTGCAGGAGTACGTGCAGAGCACCTACCGCACGCACCCGGTGTACCGCATCCGCAGCGAATACGGCCCCGACCACCAGAAGCACTTCATGGTCGAGGTCATGGTCGGGCGCCGCACGCTGGGCGAGGGCCGCGGTCACAACAAGAAGGAGGCCGAGCAGGCCGCGGCGCGCGACGCGCTCGAGCGCGTCGAGAAGGTGCGCCGCGACGCGCGGGAGCCGGACGCGGCCGGGCCGGACGCGGGCGGGGACGAGGCCCCGGGCGAGGGCCGGCGCCGGCGCCGCGGGC
>CAZUEM010000044.1:9039-23943 GCA_964619155.1 uncultured bacterium | reverse complement strand
CGTGGACCGGGGAATCCTGCCATAACCGGTGGTCCTCAGATCAGGGGGCACTCCACTGGGGTGTCCACCGAGTTCTGGTGACGTTTGCCTCTTCTCGAGGCAGCTGTCGGCTGCAAACGACGACCCCGTGACGTTGGCCCCATGACCGCCGCTACCCGGCGTGCCGCTGACTCGGAGCATTCACTCGGCCCGGGTGTCGTTGCCGTCCTCGTCACACGCCACGCCAACTTGACGATCGCAGACGCCAAGGCCGTTGCCTTTGGATGACGTCGCGTCATCGGACCACGGTCACTCGGCGCACGTGGTGCTGCGCTCCCGCTGTCATGCGCAGGAAGTACAGACCCGATCTCAAACCACGTGCATCGAGAGGGGCGGTGTGCTGCCCAGCTTCGTGCGCTCCGTCCGCGAGCACTGACACTTCCCTTCCCTGCACATCGATCAGAGAGATGCGTAGCCGGGCGGTTGTGGGCGCGGCGAAGGTGACTAGCGCACGGTCGGCGACGGGATTCGGGCAGACCTGCGCAAGGGCTAGCTCCGCTACGGCCTCGCTCCGCACCGCGACGACCGGTCCGACGAGGAATGGGCGGCCGTCACTTTGCAGGCCTGTCAATCGATACCAGGCCGTCTCTCCGCGCGGAGCCTCGGGGTCGAGAACCGTCGACCGGCTATCCACCATCGACGCTTGCCCGACGACAGTCGCCCAAGGACCATCAGCGGACGACGCGCGCTGGAGCTCAATCGAACGAATCTGCGCACCGCTCTCGACCCGCCACTCGATCAGCACCCCAGATTCCACCGACACCGCGCTGAACAACTCAACAATCGCTGAGGTCGGCCAGCCTGGTGAGCGGTTGAACATCAGAGTGAGAGAGTTCGCGCCGTAGTTCGACACGACCAGATCCGGCTTGTTGTCACCGTTCAGATCTGAACTCTTCACAGAAATCGGGCCCCTCTCTGAGCCGAAGTCGGTGTTGAGCCCAAGCGATCCGTCGCCATTCCCAAGGTACACGGAGACCGTGCCGGGGTTGTTGTTGCCGACCGCGACGTCGAGGATCCCGTCACCGTCGAGATCCACGATCGCACCCGCCCCACCGCCGAGCGGCTTGGGATGCGACCTCGGCGGACCGAATGTGCCGTCGCCGTTTCCGAGTAGGGTGGCAACGGTGCCATAGCTGGCTACCACGAGGTCATCGGTACCATTCCTGTCGAGGTCTCCCAGTCCGATGATGGCAGGCCTACGACCCACGTCGACTTCCGTGGGGATCCCGAACTCGCCGTTGCCCAGTCCAGCAAGGAACCACACTTTCCCATCGGCACATCCGACCAACAAATCGACCTTGCCATCGTGGTTCAGGTCTTGCACGACCATCCCACCCGCAGGTGCCGGCGTGACAAGATCCCGCTTCGGCTGGAAGGACCAGCCCCCGTTGCCAATCAGCACGGAAACCGCCGAGTCGGTCGAGCTCGAGACGAGGATGTCGGGAAGGCCGTCCCCGTTGATGTCGGCGACGACTACGTCGCGGGGCAGCGCCCCAGAGGGGAAATCCGTTCTTGAATGGAAGAGGCCATTCCCAAAACCGCGCAGGAGCGTGACCGTGCTTGAGCCGAAGTCGCTGGAAACAATGTCGAGGGCGCCGTCAAGGTCGAGGTCGGCGACCGCCACATATTCGGGACTACTCCCGACGCGATAGTCGCTCCGTCCGAGAAACCTGCCTGCCTCGAGAGCGAGGAACACACCTACCGACTGAGTGCCGATATTGGCGACGACTAGGTCCGGTCTGCCGTCACGATTGAGGTCGCCGACCGCCACTTCGCCCGGCCCCTCGCCGGTGGCCAGACTGGCGCTCGGCTCCGTTGAGCTTCCTCCAGGGCCAAGAAACACCTGAAGCGTGCTGGTGTTGCTCCCGACGGTCGCCATGTCCAGCCAGCCATCACCATCCAAGTCACCTGCGGCGATCGCCGTGAGAATCGAGCCAGTGCGATACCGCTTCTCGGACGGAAAGCTGCCGTCGCCGGCTCCGAAGAGGACCATGGCGTCAAGTCTTGAGAAGACGACCGTCAGATCCACGCGCCCATCGCCATTGACGTCCCCGACTGCAACGTCCGATGGGAAGTCGAAGACAGGTCGATCCACTCTCGCTGAGAAGCCACCATCGGAGTCCGCGAGGAAGATGGATAGGGACGCGTCACCGTTGTTCGCTACCGTGAGGTCTGGCCTTCCGTCGAGATTGAGGTCATGGATTACGACCTTGGCCGGGTACCTTCCGGTCGCATACGAGTCTCCCGGGCTAAATCCGCCCCCACCGATCCCCTCGAGGACCGTGACGGTGCGGGAGACCTGGCTCGTCACCACAAGGTCGGGTCTCGCATCGCCTGTGACATCTCCAACGGCTACCGAGGAGGGCGACGTACCAACAGAGTAGTCGGAGTGGTGGGCGAAGGTGCCGTCTCCGTTTCCAACCAGGACGACCACGCTGCCCTGTAAAGTGATCAAGTCGCCTCGATTCGTCACGACGAGGTCGGCACTCCCATCGCCATTCAGGTCTCCGATGGCCACGGCACTCGTGCGCGGGCCGGCGGCGATGTGAAAGTGCGCGGCGAGGGAGCCACTGCCGTCACCGAGGTGCACGGAGACGGTATCCGAGTTCTCGTGGAAGGCCACGACGTCCAAGTGCCCGTCGTTGTTCAGGTCGGCAATAGCGAGCCCAGCCGGTTCTGCTGCGACGGGGAAGTCCGTTCGCCTGCGAAGCAGCAACTCCGGTTCACCCAGCAGTACCGAGATCGAGTGCGAGCCCTGATTCGCGACGACGGCGTCAAGGCGACCGTCCTCGTTCATGTCCGCGAGCACGAGAGAAGCTGGGCCAGTGCCGGTGTCGAACGAAAGATACGGTGCCGACAGCAGTGCGTGAGCAGCTTCACTTGCGGTCGGCAGTGTCTGGCCAACCGTCAGCACGGTCATCGCGAGCAGGGCACTCACGGGAAGCCAAGGGCGGACTGCCCATCGAGACAATACAGTCATCGATTTATCGACCCGTGGCTTGATGTCCTGGAATGGCCAGTTCTGGACTCGACATGCGCACCCGGCAGATTCGCCGCGGGCACTTCGCAAACACGTCATTCAGTGTAGCCAGAGCAAGCCACAAGCCAGCGAGCCTCGGCGCACCTATCGCACTCAATGCCATGCAGTTGGCACATCACACCAAGCCGAAGCTAGGAGTTCGAGGCGCAGTGCGGGAGAGATTCCGTAAGCGCCACCGACACCCGCGCGCCAGCCCCAAGTGCGGGTGGGCGCAACAAACCAAGCTGGTGCCGGGAGCAGGGCTCGAACCTGCACGGGGTTTCCCCCAGCGGATTTTAAGTCCGCTGCGTCTGCCAGTTCCGCCATCCCGGCATGTCGGTCATCGCCGCGGGCCGCGGCGCGGGGCCACTACCCCGTTCGGCAGGTCGCGCCCCTCGAAGCATCACGCCCGGGTCCCCTTCACCGGGGACCCGGGCGTGTGCGCGCCGAAGCGAAGTCGGCTCAGTGCCCGTGTCCGCCGGCGCCCTCTAAGACGTCCGTCACGTTGACGGCCGGGTACTTCGTCAGGAAGCCCTGCACCTGCCAGCCGAACAGGCCCAGGAAACCGATCGTCACGCCGACCTCGGGCAGCCCCACCCACACCTGCTCGGCGTTGAGCGACGGCATCACCAGCACGTGGCGCTCCACCCAGACGCCCGCCATCGCGATCAGCGAGAACGTCATCAGCAGCGCGGGGTTCGTCTTCGAGGTCTTGTTCAGAAGGCCGAGGAACGGGATCACGAACACCAGCGTGAACGCGGCGAACGACAGCGAGCGCCACGGCTCCTCGAAGCGCAGGAACACCCACCAGGTCTCCTCGGGGATGTTCGCGTACCAGATCGGCAGGTACTGGGACCAGAACAGGTAGCCCCAGAAGATGCACCAGGCGAAGAGCACCTTGCCGATGTCCCAGAACATGTTCGTGCTGATGTAGGCCTCGAGCCGGTACTTCGAGCGCAGCTGCGTGGCCATGAACGCGACCATCGCGACGCCGGTGATGAACGCGCCGGCGTACACCCACCAGCCGAACAGGCCGCTCACCCAGTTGGGGGTGAGCTCCATGATGAAGTCCCACGCGAGCACGGTGAAGAAGACGACGAACGTCAGCGCCAGCTGCGGGGCGAGGTGCGCGAACTCGTGACGGCGGCGCGCCTTCTCCTCCTCGTCGCCGCGCCAGTTCGCGGTGAGCCGGTCGTATTCGGCCTTCAGCTCGGGCGCGACGTAGGGCTTGAGCGCCTGCAGGTCGGGCCGCAGCGATTCGCGCACGGCCTTGCGGGCGAGCCACCAGAAGAGCAGCGCGCCGCCCAGCGTGCGGACGTAGAGGAACGGCACGTTCAGGAACGGCGCGATGCGCGGCTCGACGGCCCGCACCCACGGCAGGTAGGTCCAGATGCCGGCCCCGAGCAGCACCACCAGCGTCGCGACGCCGACGGGCAGGTAGGCCGAGAACGACTCGGCGATGCGCATGACGGGCCCGCCCCAGCGGCCGTTCGACAGCCGGTAGGCGGCGGTCAGCGCGATCGCGCCCTCGGCGATGCCGAGGAAGTAGATCGTGTTGATCGCCCACGCGCCCCAGGCCCGCAGCGGGTTCGTCAGCATGAGGTAGGCGAACGACGCCACCCCGACCGCCAGGCACGCCATCCAGATCTGGCGCTTGCGGGCGTTGGGCTTGACCGGCAGCTTGCCGGCGATGTCGCGGAGAACGGCCTCGTGGCTCTGCGTGTGGCTCATCGCGGACTGGCCTTCTGCATGGCGCGCAGGTAGTGGACGACGCACCAGGCGTCGTGGGCCGACAGCGCGTTGCCGTACGAGGGCATCACGACGCCGCCGTGGCGCATGTAGTTGTAGAGGAAGCCGTCGCTGCGGTTGCGCGTCGCCTCGGCCAGCAGGTCGGGCGGGGGCATGAACGACGGCGCCACGGTGCCGTCGCCGAGCATGGTCTTGCCGTGGCACGGCGAGCAGATCGTGCGGAACAGCGTGTCGCCGCGCGCGACCGTGGCCTCGGTCACCGTCAGCGGGTCCTTCACGAACGCTTCCGTCTCCATGTACGGCGCATCGCCCACCCAGCGGTCGCGGCCGATCGACGGCACGGCCAGCGAGTCGGGGCCGCGGAACGTCATCCACTTCTCGTTCGTCGGGTCGAGCCGCTGCGGGTCGATCGCGACCGTCTGGCGCATGTCGCGGATCGGGTAGTAGGTCCACTTCGTCATCGCGCGCGTCACGTCCTGGCAGCCCTGCTGGAAGGACGACGACCAAAGCGCGATCACGGCGACGACGAGCGCGGGCTTAAGCATGGACCTGCACCTCCTCCGCGCCGCCGCCCTTCATCATCTCGCGCACGCGCTCGGCCGCCTTCGCGTCGCACGGGACCCACACGCCGATCCGGTCCTCCTGGAAGCGCGGGTCGTAGGGTGCGACGGGCTTCACCTGCGGCAGCCGCGCGAGCGCGAGCAGGCCGAGCAGGTTGGCGAGGCCGGCGATGAGGATCATGGACTCGTAGCCGATCACGGTCATCGGCGGAATCGAGAGCAGCTCCTTGCCGCCGATGACGAGCGGCCACGCGGTCAGCGAGTAGAAGCACAGCGCGAAGCCGCCGGTGGCCCCGAGGAAGCCGCCCACGGCGGTCACCCAGCGCACGAGCGAAGGGCCCTGCTCCATCGCGTGCTCGATCTCGTGGTGCGGCACCGGCGAGAACACGTTGAGGTCCTTGTGGCCGGCCTGGCGCAGCGCCTTCACCGCCTCGGCCGCGTCGTCCACGTAGTACCAGATGCCCATCACGCCGTGGAACTTCGGCGGCGCGGGATTGACGATCCCGTCGATCAGTTTCGACAGCATCAGTGGGCCCCCTTCCGGCGGGGCATCGGCAGCGTTTCCTTGATCTCGGCGATCGAGAACGCCGGCAGGACGCGCACGAACACGAGGAAAAACATGAAGAACCAGGCGAACGACCCGATGATGAGCGCGATCTCGGAGATCGAGATGCGGTAGTAGAACCAGGTCGCGGGATTGAAGGTGCGGGTGAGCGACGTGACGATGATCACGAACCGCTCGAACCACATGCCGATGTTGATGAGGATCGAGAGCACGAACAGCGCCGCCATGTTCCGCCGCACGGACTTGAACCACAGCACGAGCGGGAAGATGACGTTGCAGCTGAACATGATCCAGAACGCCCACCAGTAGTGCCCGAAGGCGCGGAACACGAACACGTCGCGCTCGGCCTTGTTCGGGCCGATCCAGGCGATGAAGAACTCGGTCAGGTACGAGTACCCGACCATGCACGAGGTCAGCAGCACCAGCTTGGAGAGCTTCTCCATGTGGTCGATCGTGACCAGGTGCTCGAGGTGGAAGCCCTTGCGGATGATGATGAGCAGGAAGATCACCATCGCGACGCCCGAGAAGATCGCGCCGGCCACGAAGTAGGGCGCGAAGAGCGTCGAGTGCCAGCCCGGCGTCTGCGCCATCGCGAAGTCCCACGACACGACCGAGTGCACCGAGAACACCAGCGGGGTCGCGAGCGCGGCGAAGAACAGGTACGCGCCGTAGAAGTGCTTCCACTGGTAGTTCGCGCCGGTCCAGCCGAACGACAGGACGGTGTAGACCAGCTTGAGCAGCGGGTGCTTCGCACGGTCGCGCGCCGCCGCCACGTCGGGGATGAGCCCGACGAGGAAGAAGATGCTCGACACGGTCAGGTACGTGTTGACGGCGAACACGTCCCACTCGAGCGGCGAGCGGATGTTCGTCCACAACTGGCGCTGGTTCGGGTACGGGAACAGCCAGTAGTCGAACCACGGGCGGCCGGTGTGGATCGCCGGGAACATCGCCGCGGTCAGCACCCCGAACACGGTCATCGCCTCGGCGATGCGGTAGACCGCGCGCCGGAAGTGCGACCGGAACAGGAAGAGCACCGCGGACACCAGCGTGCCGCAGTGCGCGATGCCGACCCAGAAGACGAAGTTCGTGATGTCCACGGCCCACATGACCGGGCGCATGAAGCCCGACACGCCCCAGCCGTGCACGATCAGGTTGCGCACCGCCACGAGCGCGACGGCGAGGACCGCGAGGTCCAGCAGGAAGAGCGCCCACCAGACTTTGCCCGGCAGGCTGATCATCTTGAGAACGTCGTCGTTCAGCGACTTCTGCGTGACGGGACGGTCTTCCACGTCGTTCACGCCGTCGGCCGCGACGTTCCGCAGGGTCGTCGTCGTCACGCGTGTCCCCCGCCCATGGTGTCACGCTTGACCTTCTGCAGGTACGTGACGCCGGGCTTCGTGTTCAGCTCCTCGAACACCCAGTAGCGGCGCTCGCCATGGCTGGCCTTGTGCACCGCGGTGGTCTCGTCGGCGAGGTCGCCGAACGTGATGGCCTTCGCCGGGCAGCTCTGCGCGCACGCGGTCTGGATCTCGCCGTCGCGCACGTCGCGCTGCTCGTCCTTGGCGTTCCCCTTGCCCTCGAGGATGCGCTGCACGCACATCGTGCACTTCTCCATCACGCCCTTGGAGCGGACCGTGACGTCGGGGTTGAGCTGCCAGTTCAGCGGCTCGGGGAACGCGAACGTCGTCTTCTCGGGCGCGGAGTAGTCGAACCAGTTGAACGCCCGGACCTTGTACGGGCAGTTGTTCGAGCAGTACCGCGTGCCCACGCAGCGGTTGTAGACCTGGCCGTTGAGCCCCTCGGGCGTGTGGTAGGTCGCGTAGACCGGGCACACCATCTCGCAGGGCGCGTCGCCGCAGTGCTGGCACATCATCGGGATGAACCGCACGTCGAGCGCGCCGGCGTCGAGCCGGTCCTCGAACCGGTCGATGCGGATCCAGGCCATCTCGCGGCCCTTGCTCATCAGCTCGGGCCCGACCACCGGGATGTTGTTCTCGGCGTAGCAGGCCACGACGCACGCCGCGCAGCCGTTGCAGGCGTCGAGGTCGATGGCCATCGCCCAGCGGTGCTTCGCCATCGCGTAGCTGCCGACGTTGACCGGCTCGGCCTTCGGCCCGCGCACCTTGAGTTCGTGCTCGAACGCGGTGATCGCGTGCGCCGGCACCTTCGCGGAATCGGGGCGCGCGAGCGGCTCGGTGTAGCGGCCCTTCTTCGTGATCGCCGGCGTCGGCTCGATGTGCACGCCCTCGCCCGCCGGGTAGTGGCCCGGGAACGGGAACTTGCGCGGCTCCGATTCCTGCACGTCGCCGTGCGCCACGCCCACCGAGTGCTCGAGCGAGCCCTCGGCGCTCAGCAGCTGCGCGACCGGGATGACGCGCGCGATGTGGCGGCCGTGCTGGCCCTTGTACGCCTGCTGCAGGTGGAGGTCGGGCGCCTTCCTGCCGGCCGAGAGCTTCGCCTTCGCGCCCAGGTACGCGAGCGCGCCCGAGGCTTCGTCGGCGCCCTGCGGCAGCAGCGCGAGCGCGTTCACCCCGCGCCCGGAGGCGTAGCGGCCGTAGCCCGTGTGGCCCTGGCCGAGCGAGAGCCCCACCGCGTCGCGGCGGATGCCGGCGTACGGGTAGACGGGCACCTCGACGCTGCCGGCCGCGGTCTCGATGCGGACCGGGTCGCCGGACTTCAGGCCCAGCTTCTTCACCGTGTCCGGGTGGACCTCGGCCCACGTCCCCCACACGGCCTTGCTGGCCATGTCGGGCAGTTCCTGGAGCCACGGCTTGTTGGCGCCGCGGCCGTCGTAGAAGTTGTTGGACGGCGCCACGACGAGCGCGTACTCGCCCTCGCCGGCCAGCGTCGCGATCGCGAACGCGGGCGCGCCGAGCCAGCGCACGGACGGCTCCGGCGCGTCGGCCCACACGCCGCCGGCCCGGACCGTGTCCATCCAGAAGGTCCCGAAGTCGCGCCCGGCGCCGAAGCGCGCGTGCACGGGCTGCCACTTCGCCTGCAGGTACTCGAACCACGCGGGCGCGGCGTTCGCCAGCAGCCCCGAGGTCGAGCCCAGCGAGAGGAGCACGTCGCCGGCCGGCCGCGCGTCGAACATCGGCAGCGGCTTCATGGACGCCTGCTGCACCGACCAGACGCCCTTCACGCCCCAGTCGTCGCCCCAGCTCTCGAGCGCGTGCTGCACCGGCAGCACGAGGTCGCAGGCCTCGGCGGTCTCGTCCATCGAGGTCGCGAGCGCGACCTTGAACGGGACCTTCGCGAACGCCTCGCCGAAGCCGGCCCAGGCCGGCATCGCGTACGCCGGGTTCGTGCCGTGGACGAGCGCGACGTCGTACGCGCCCTCGCCCATCGCCTTCACGTCGGCCGAGAACGCGGCGAAGCCCGAGACGCCCTCGAAGTCGAGCGCGCGGTCGAAGCGCACCGTCTTCCCGACCGCTCCCGACGCGTAGTTCAGCAGGTTGACGGCCGCGACCAGCGAGGTCGCCTGCGCGCTCTGCGTCGCGACGCCGCCCGCGACCGCGAGCGGCGCGCCGCCCTTGACGAACAGCCGCGCGAGGCGCTTGACGCCCTCGGCGTCCACGCCCGTCGCCTCGGCGGTCTTCTCGGGCGTCCACGCCGCGACGGCCGCGCGCAGCGCGCCGCCCTCCGGGACGTTCGCGCCCAGGTTCTCGGCGAGGATCACGTGCGCGAGCCCGAGCGCCAGGGCCGCCTCGGCGCCCGGCTGGATCGCGACCCACTCGTCGGCGTTGGCGCCCGTCAGCGACAGCCGCGGCTCGACGGCCACGAACCAGCCGCCCGCGTCGTCGCGCTTGGCGCGCATCGCGGCGAAGCCGCGCGCCTGCGCCACCGGCGAGCCGAAGGTCTCGAGGAAGTCGGCGCCGAACGAGATCACGCAGCGCGCCGCGGCGAAGTCCCAGCGCGGCACCGCGCCGATGCCGAACGTCTTCGCGTTGGCCGCGCGCACCGCCTCGTAGGCGAACGGCTCCCACATGACGTGGCGGCCGCCCGCGGCCGCGGCCAGCTCGCCCGAGAGCGCGCGCAGCGAGCCGCTCTCGCGGCCCGTCAGCAGCAGCACCTTGCCCTTCGCGGCGGCGAGCTTCTCGCCCGCCAGCGCCAGCGCCTCGTCCCAGGTCGCCGGGCGCCACTGGCCGCCTTCCTTGAGCATCGGCGACTTCACGCGGTCGGGATCGTAGAGGCCCTGCAGCGAAGCCTGCCCGCGCGCGCACAGGCCGCCGGCGTTCACCGGGTGATCGGGGTTGCCCTCGACCTTGATCGCGCGGCCCTCGCGGGTGCGCACCGTGATGCCGCACGCGGCCGGGCACTCGCGGCAGGTGCTGGCGTAGAAGTACGGAACGCCCGGGAGGATGTCCTCGGGCGCCACCAGGTAGGGAATCAGCTTTTCCGCGGGCGGCTTCGCGCAGCCGGCCGCGGCGCCGGCGACGCCGACGCCCACCAGCTTGAGGAAGTCGCGGCGGTTGAAGACCACGGAATCCGACATGGGCGCTCGGGTCCTCTAGTGGTGGCAGGCCATGCAGTCGAGCGTGGCCGGGAACTTCGGGTCGTTCTCGTACTTGCGGTGGCAGTCCACGCACCAGCCCATCTTGAGGGAGCTGTACTGGTAGACCACGTCCATCTCCTGGATGGGGCCGTGGCACTCCTGGCACGAGAAGCCCGCGGCGAGGTGCCGCTTGTGGTTGAACTTCACGTGGTCGGGCAGGTAGTGGACCTTGACCCACGGCACGTTCTCGCCGCGCTCGAAATAGCCCGCGAGCTTCTGGATCTCGGGACGGTCGGCGACGGCCATCTTGTGGCATCCCATGCAGGTGCCGACCGCCGGGATGTTGGCCCACTGCGACTTGTAGGCGCCGTAGTGACAGTAGCGGCAGTCCATGCCGAGCTTGCCGGCATGCGTCGCGTGGCTGTAGGCGATGGGCTGCTTGGGGCCCTTGCGACCGCCGAGCTGCACGCCGAACGACTGCGTGAAGGCGACGGTCGCGACCGCGAGTGCGGTCAGAACGAGTGCGGCGATGGCGATTTTCTTCATGGGCGTCGGGCAAACTAGGGTGACCCGCAAGCGGTGTCAACCCCGTCACAAGTGTTCAGCGACGCTTCCCCGGCTCGACGCTCTTGACGAGCCGGCCGGTGGAGAGAGTCGCCGTGCTGTCCACTCCGTTCAGGATCGCGAGATCCCCGACGCTCAGGGCGTTGGGGCCGAGTTTGGGAGCGATCGCGCGCAGCGTCCCGGTCGCGGGCGCGGCCTGCACGCGCAGCCGGTCGGGCTCGGGCTTCGCACGCGCGGCGTCCTGCAGCGGGCGGAACGAACGCGCCGTCTGGCGGATCGCCGAGGCGTCCGCGTCGCCCGTCGCCGCGCTGCGGCCGAGGAACTGGAACAGCCGCTCCGGGTGCTGGCGGATCCACGCGGCCTCGAGCACCGCGGGCTGCGCGCCCGGCTGCGCGGGCAGCGCCACGCGCCCGACCCACGCGGGCCAGCCGCCCACCGTCTCGCGCGCGCCGTCGGAGCCGGCGATTCGCCCGTCGCGCGCGAGGTTCGCGACGTAGTCCGCGGGGGCGGACGTGCCCGCCGAGGTCGCGAGCGAGAGCTGCACCTGCGCGCGCTGCTGCGGCGCCTGCGCGACCACGGCGCTCCGTCCGTTCGCGGTGGCCCAGCCGGCGGGGAACGCCACCTCGAAGCCCATTTCCGGGTGGAAGTAGCGGCTGCCCTCGAAGTAGCCGGCGCGCGGGTCCTCGCCCCACACCAGGCCCTTCAGGCGCGTGACGTACTCGCGGCTCCGCACCGCGAGGTTCGCGCGGCCGGCGACGGCCTGCGCCGAGAGGTCCGAGGTGCGCTGCTGCCGGTCGCCCGGGTCGGGGTGCGTCGAGAGGTAGAAGGGCAGGCGGCTGCCGCTCTTCTCGCTGATGCGCGCGAGCATCTCGTACGTCCCGGGGATCTCGCGCGGGTCCCAGCCCGCCGCGGCCGCGTAGCGGATGCCGAGCGCGTCGGCCTGGTTCTCGTCGTCGCGCCCGTACTTGAGCATGAGCAGGCCGAGCGCCTGCTCGGCGGCGCCGCTGTAGCGCCGGAACGACGAGGAGAACAGGTTCGCGAGCCCGAGCCCGAGGCCGGCGAGCTGCTGCTGCGTGATCTGCCGCGCCGAGTGCCGCGCCGTGACGTGCGCGATCTCGTGCCCGAGCACGCCGGCGAGCTGCGCCTCGGAGTTCAGGTGCGCGAGGATGCCGCGCGTGATGTAGATGTAGCCGCCCGGCATCGCGAAGGCGTTCACGACCGGGTCGTCCAGCACGGTGAAGTGCCAGTCGAGGTCGGGCAGCTCGCTCACCTTCGCGAGCCGCTGGCCGATGCTGTCCACGTAGGCGGCCAGCCGCCCGTCGTCGTACTTGCCGTACTCGGCGATGGTCGCCGGGAAGCCCTCGCGGCCGATCTGCTTCTCCTGCTCGGCGCTCACCAGCGTGAACTCGCGCCGGCCCGTCGCCGGGTTCACCGCGCAGCCGGCCGCCAGCAGCGCCAGCGCGCCCAGCCACGCCGCGCGCGCGGCGGCGCGGCCCTTCGTCCGTGCGAACATCGTGCGTTCCCTCCCGCTCAGTAGCGCGGCACCGACGGGTCCACGTCCCGGGACCACGCCTCGATGCCGCCCTCCACGTCCACGACCGACTCGAAGCCGTGCTCGCGCAGCCAGCGAGCGGCGAAATAGCTGCGGTTGCCGTGGTGGCAGAGCACCACGACGGGCCGCGCGGGATCCAGCTCGTGCGCGCGCACCGGCAGCACGCCCATCGGGATGTGCGTCACGCCGTCGAGCCCCGCGATCGCCAGCTCGACGGGCTCGCGCACGTCGAGCAGGGTGAACGCCCCGCCGCGCGCGCGCAGATCGGCCAGTTCCCGGGCGGAGATGCGTTCGCGCGCCGGCGCGGCGGGCGCGGGCTCGGGGCGGGTGCCGCACAGCTCCTCGTAGTCCTGCAGCTCGCGGATCGCCGGCGTGCGCCCGCACAGCGGGCAGTCGGGGTCCTTGCGCAGCGCGAGCTCGCGGAACGTGAGCGTCCACGCGTCGTAGAGCAGCAGCCGCCCGAGCAGCGTCTCGCCCTGCCCGAGCAGCAGCTTGATCGCCTCGGTCGCCTGGATGGCGCCGATCACGCCGGGCAGCACGCCGAGCACGCCGGCCTCGGCGCACGACGGCACGAGGCCCGGCGGCGGCGGCGCGGGGAACAGGCACCGGTAGCAGGGACCGCGCGCGGCGTCGAACACGCTCGCCTGCCCCTCGAAGCGCAGGATGCTGCCGTAGACGTTCGGCCGGCCGAGCAGCGCGCAGGCGTCGTTCACGAGGTAGCGGGTGGCGAAGTTGTCGGTGCCGTCCACGACCACGTCGTAGCGCCCGAGAATCTCGAGCGCGTTGTCGCGGCCGAGGCGCACGGGGTGCGGCTCGATCGCGACGTGCGGATTGAGGTCGGCGAGCCGTTCGCGCATCGAGTCGAGCTTGGGCCGCCCGACGGCGGCGGTGCCGTGCGCGACCTGGCGCTGCAGGTTGCTCTCGTCCACGGCGTCGAAGTCCACGATGCCGAGCCGCCCGACGCCGGCCGCCGCGAGGTAGAGCGCGGCGGGCGAGCCGAGGCCGCCGGCGCCGACGAGCAGCACGCTGCCGGCCTTGAGGCGCCGCTGCCCCTCGAGGCCGATCTCGGGCAGGGTGACGTGCCGTCCGTAGCGGCGCAGCTCGGCGTGCGTGAGTTCGGGCAGCGGGTCGGTCAAGGCGCAGGGCTCCTCGGCGCGGGTCGGAGCGCGCACGTTAGGCGCTGGCCGCCCGCGCGTTCAAGGGCGCGCCGCGGGCCCGCTCGCGCCGGGGCTGGCGCCGGTCCGCGTCCGACATTACATTGCGCGCTCCATGATCCTCGCCGGCGACATCGGGGGCACCAAGGCCCAGCTCGCGGTCTTCCCGCCGGACGCCCCGCCCCGCTCCCCCGCGCTCGAGGAGCGCCTGCCGACGAACGGCTCGCCTTCGCTCGACGCGCTGCTCGGCGGCTTCCTCGAGCGCACGGGCCTGCGGCCCTCGCGGATCGTGCTCGGCATCGCCGGCCCGGTCGCGGACAACCGCTGCATCACGACGAACCTGCCCTGGCAGGTGGACGGCGAGGCGCTCTCGCGCGCGCTCGGCGCCCCGGTCACGCTGCTCAACGACCTCGAGGCCACGGGCTGGGGGCTCGCGACGCTCGGCGCGGACGACCTGCTGGCGCTGCAGGAGGGCGTGCGCGCGAGCGGCAACCGCGCGCTCATCGCCGCGGGCACGGGGCTCGGCGAGGCGATCCTGCACTGGGACGGCCTCACCTGGCACCCGATGGCGTCCGAGGGCGGGCACACGGACTTCGGGCCGCGCGACGCGCTCGAGGACGAGTTGCTGCACTGGCTGCGCGGCAAGTACGGGCGCGTCAGCTACGAGCGCATCCTTTCCGGGCCGGGGCTCGCGGACCTCCACCGCTTCTTCCGCGACACGAAGCGCGGCGAGGAGCCGCGCGAGGTGGCGCGCGCCTTCGACGACGCGGCCGAGCCGGCGGCGGTCGTGACCGAGACGGCGCTCGACGGCTCGTGCGAGCGCGCGCGGCTCGTGCTCGAGCGCTGGGTCTCGATCTACGGCGCCGAGGCGGGCAACCTGGCGCTCAAGGCGCTGGCGCTGGGCGGAGTGTTCGTGGGCGGCGGCATCGCGCCGCGCCTCGTCTCGGTGCTGACGCGCGGCGGCTTCGCGCGCGCGTTCTTCGACAAGGGCCGGCTGAGCCCGGTGCTGACCCGCATCCCGGTGTCCGTGGTGCTCGATCCCAAGACCGCCGTGTGGGGCGCCGCCGCCTTCGCACGCCAGGAGGGCTTCTCGTGAACTCCGCCCCGACGACGGTGAACGACGCGCTCGACCAGCTTTGCGTCAACGCGATTCGCTTCCTCGCCGCGGACGGCGTCGAGAAAGCGAAGTCCGGGCACCCCGGCATGC
>CAZUEM010000044.1:2425-8939 GCA_964619155.1 uncultured bacterium | reverse complement strand
CGCTTCCTCGCCGCGGACGGCGTCGAGAAAGCGAAGTCCGGGCACCCCGGCATGCCCATGGGCATGGCGGACGTCGCCTACGTGCTGTGGACGAAGTTCCTGCGCTGGGCGCCCGGCGATCCCGCGTGGCCCGGCCGCGACCGCTTCGTGCTGAGCGCCGGGCACGGCTCGATGCTGCTCTACTCGATGCTCCACCTGACCGGGCAGGGCGTCTCGATGGACGACCTGCTCGCGTTCCGCCAGCTCGGCAGCCGCACGCCCGGGCACCCCGAGTACGGCCACACGCCCGGCGTCGAGACCACGACCGGCCCGCTCGGGCAGGGCCTCGGCAACGCCGCCGGCATGGCGCTCGCGGCGAAGATGGCCGCCGCGCGCTTCGACCGCCCCGGCTTCGCGCCCGCCGGCTGGCGCGTGTTCGGCATCTGCGGCGACGGCGACCTCATGGAAGGCGTGTCGCACGAGGCCGCCTCGCTCGCCGGCCACCTCGGGCTCGGCAACCTCGTGTTCGTCTACGACGACAACCGCATCACGATCGAGGGCGACACCGCGCTCGCGTTCAGCGAGGACGTCGGGAAGCGCTTCGAGTCGTACGGCTGGCAGGTGCTGCGCACGAACCCCTACGACCACGCCGACCTCGAGCGCGCGCTCGCCGACGCGGTCGCGGAGGAGGCGCGGCCGAGCCTCGTCATCGCCCGCGGCCGGATCGGCTACGGCGCGCCGCGCAAGCAGGACACCTCGCACGCGCACGGCGAGCCGCTGGGCGCCGAGGAGCTGGCCGGCGCCAAGCGCGCGCTCGGCTGGCCCGAGTCGCCCGCCTTTCTCGTGCCCGCCGAGGTGCGGGCGCGCTTCGCCGCGCGGGCCCGCGAACTCGAGCCCGCGCACGCCGCCTGGCGCGAGGGCCTGGCGCGCTGGCGCGCGGCGCACCCGGACCTCGCGGAGCAGTGGGACGCGTTCCGGGAGCGCCGCGTGCCCGCGGACTTGGTCGAGCAGCTCTGCGCCGCGGCGCCCGCGGGCTCGGCGGCCACGCGCGTCCACGGCCACGCCGTGCTGCAGAAGGCGGCCGCGCTCGTGCCCGCGCTGGTCGGCGGCAGCGCCGACCTCGAGCCGAGCACGAAGACGCGCATCGCCGGCTCGCCGAGCGTGAAGCGAGGCGAATACGCGGGGCGCAACCTGCACTTCGGCATCCGCGAGCACGGCATGGGCGCGATGCTGAACGGGCTCGCGCAGTCGGGCTTCGTCCCGTACGGCTCGTCGTTCCTCGTCTTCACCGACTACGCGCGGCCCGCGATCCGCCTCGCCGCGCTGATGAAGCTGCCGTCGCTGTGGGTGTTCACGCACGACAGCGTGTTCGTCGGCGAGGACGGGCCCACGCACCAGCCGGTCGAGCACCTGGCGGCGCTGCGCGCGATCCCGAACCTGCTCGTGCTGCGGCCCGCCGACGGGCTCGAGACCGCGGCCGCGTGGGGGCTCGCGATCGAGCGCAAGGACGGCCCGACGCTGCTCGCGCTCTCGCGGCAGGCGACGCCGGAGCTCTCGCGCCCGGCCTCGTTCGAGGTCTCGCACCTGCGCCGCGGCGGCTACCTGCTGCGCGAGTCCGCGGCGAAGGACGCCGTCACGCTGGTCGCGACCGGCTCCGAGACGGGTGTGGCGGTCGAGGCGGCCGCGAAGCTCGAGGCGGCGGGCGTGCCCGCGCGCGTCGCGAGCCTGTTCGCGCCGCAGCTCTTCCTCGCGCAGCCGGCCGCCTGGCGCGACGCCGTGCTGCCGCCCGGCGGGCGCCGCGTGAGCCTCGAGGCCGGCACGACGGCGTACTGGCGCGGCATCGTCGGCGACGGCGGCCTCTCGATCGGGCTCGACCGCTTCGGCGAGTCGGCCCCGGCCGGCGTGCTGGCCGCGCACTTCGGCCTCACCGCCGAGGCCGTCGCCGCGCGCGTCGCGGAGTGGGCGCGGCGCTGACGCCGCGCCCGCTCCCCGTTACTTCAGGCGCTCCGCCAGCCAGTCCGCGAGCGCCTCGACCACCTCGGGCGCAAAGCCCTCGCCGCTGAGACGCCCGTAGCCCGCGGGGTCGCCGTCCGGGTCCGCCAGGAACAGGTGGTTGAGCCCCGGGAACACGCGCTTCGTCACCCGCCGGTTGCCGGCGCGCGCGAGCGCGGCCGCCAGTTCGTCCGCCTGCGCGGCCGTCACCTGCCGGTCGGTCTCGCCCTGCAGCAGCAGCACGGGCACGCGCACCGCGCGGATCGCCGCGGCGGGATCGTGCCCGAGGAAGAACCCCAGCCACGCGTCGCGCTTCGCCATGCTGTCCACCTGCGCCATCGCCCAGCGCAGCGTCGAGTCGCGCGCGGCCGCCGTGGCGCTGCTGTCGCGGTCGATCACGTTGCGGTTCTGCGACTCGATCACCCGGCGCCCGGTCCACGCCGGCGCCGCGAGCAGCGCGATCGCGCGCAGCTTCGGGTCGCGCGCCGCCACCATGGGCGCGATGATCCCGCCCTCGCTGTGCCCGGCGAGCGCGAGGCGCGCGCCGTCCACGTCCGGCCGCGCGCGCAGCCAGGCGAGCGCGTCCTCGACGTCGCGCCCGAACGTCTCGGTCGTGGCGCCGCGCGCCGGCGCGCGGCTACCGCCCACGCCGCGGTCGTCGAGCCGCAGCGTCGCGACGCCGCGGCGCGCGAGGGCGACGGCGACGCCGCGGAAGGGCCGGTAGCCTTTCACCATGGCGATCGAGCCGTCGCGGTCCTGCGAGCCCGAGCCGGTGATGGTCACGACGCACCCGACCGGGGAGGAACCCCGCGGGCGCGTCAGCGTCCCGGCGAGGACGTGCCCCTCGCGCGTGCGCACCGTCACCTCCTCCGCCGTCCAGGTCGCGCCGGGCGGCGCCGAGTAGTCGGGCGCCGACAGCTCGAGCAGCCCCGGCGGCAGTTCGGCGACGCGCACGATGTCGAGGTTCTGCTCGGGCACGCGCCCGCGCGCCACCTCGCCGTGTTCGTCCAGCCCGAAGCAGAACGTCACGCCCGCGAACGCGACCACCACGCTGTCCACCGCGGGCCGCGTCACGACCGCGGTCTCGGTGCCGCCCCCGGCGAGCATGAACAGCGAGCCCTCGGCGCGGCCGCCCGGGTGGGACATGGTGCGCAGGGCGAACTCCGCCATGAGCGCCACGGACGGATTGAGGAACGGCAGCGCGCCGCGGCGCGAGGCGAAGGCCTGCGTGCCGCCCGGACGCGCCTCGGTGAACACGCTGTCGCCCGCGAACTCCACGGCGACGGCCTGGCGCGGCGGCGAGCCGGGCGGGTCGCTCGCCGAGCCCATCAGCGCCTCGAAGCGCGTGATGCCGCCGCCGGGGCCTTCCATCGCGGTCCACGCCACGCGCGTGTTCGCGAGCCGGAAGACGAGCAGGCCCTGCAGCGCGCCGCCGCTCCGCTCGAAGCGCTCGATCGCGATGGTGTCGCGGCCGGCGAACATGACGTACCCGCCGCCCGACGCGGCGGCGCACGGCCCGGACGGGGCGGCGGCGAGGAACGCGAGGGCGAGCGCGGCGGCGGCCCGCGGTGCGGCGTGACGCATGGAGTCCTCCGATCGGGAAGCGCGGCGCACGGGGACGCGGGCGGCGCGCGGGCGCGCAACATACTCCACGCGGCGCGGCCCCGCTTGAGCGCGCGAGCGGCTTCGCGGAACATGCGCGCGCCCGCGACTCCCACCGAAAGGAACCCCCATGCGTTTCCCGCGTTCGAGCGGCGTGCTGCTCCACCCCACCTCGCTGCCCGGCCCGTACGGCATCGGCGACGCCGGCCGCGAGGCGCACCGCTTCGTGGACTGGCTCGTCTCCGCCGGCCAGTCGCTCTGGCAGGTGCTGCCGCTCGGGCCCACCGGCTTCGGCGACTCGCCCTACCAGTGCTTCTCCGCGTTCGCCGGCAACCCGCTGCTCGCGAGCCCTGACGCCCTGCTCGCCGACGGCCTGCTCGCGCGCGAGGACCTCGCCGGGGCCCCGCGCTTCCCCGGCGACCGCGTGGACTTCGGGCCGGTCATCGAGTGGAAGCGGGCGCTGCTCGAGCGGGCCGCGGAGCGTTTCGCCGCCGGCGCGGGCGGCGCGCGGCTGCGCGAGGAGTTCGAGTCGTGGCGGCGCGACCACGCGGAGTGGGTCGAGGACGTCGCGCTCTTCCTCGCTCTCAAGGACGCGCACGGCGGCGCGCCCTGGGTGGAGTGGAGCGAACCGCTCCGCCGCCGCGAGGACGCCGCGCTCGCGGAGGCGCGGGCGCGCCACGCGCACGCGGTGTTCGCGCACGCGTTCCGGCAGTGGGCGTTCTTCCGCCAGTGGGGCGAGCTGCGCGCCTACGCCGCGGCCCGCGGCGTCGAGATCGTCGGCGACGCGCCCATCTTCGTCGCGCACGACAGCGCCGACGTGTGGGCGCACCCGGGGCTCTTCCAACTCGGCGACGACGGGCGCCCGACCGCGGTCGCCGGCGTGCCGCCGGACTACTTCAGCGAGACGGGCCAGCTCTGGGGCAACCCGCTCTACCGCTGGGACGCGATGGCCGCCGACGGCCATGCGTGGTGGGCGGCGCGCCTGCGCGCCATCCTCGCGCTCGTGGACCGCGTGCGGCTCGACCACTTCATCGGCTTCACGCGCTGCTGGGCGGTGCCCGCCGGCGCGGCCGACGCGCGCGAGGGCGAGTTCCAGCCCGGGCCCGGCAGCGCGCTCTTCCGCTCGCTCGAGCGCTCGCTCGGGCGGCTGCCCATCCTCGCCGAGGACCTCGGCGTGCTGACGCCCGAGGTCGAGGCCCTGCGCGACGAGTTCGCGTTCCCCGGCATGAAGGTGCTGCAGTTCGCGTTCGGCGCCGATGCCGGCAACGCGTTCCTGCCCCACCTCCACGTGCCGAACGGCGTCGTCTACACCGGCACGCACGACAACGACACGACCATGGGCTGGTGGAACGCGGCCACCGAGGCCGAGCGCCACCACGCGCGCCGCTACCTCGCGAGCCCGCTGCACGAGCCGGCGTGGGACTTCCTGCGCGCGTGCATGGCGTCCGTCGCGGACACCTGCGTGGTGCCCGCGCAGGACCTGCTGCAGCTGGGCACGGAGGCGCGCATGAACTTTCCCGGCCGGCCCGCGGGCAACTGGACCTGGCGGCTGCCGCCCGGCGCCCTCGACGGCGCGGTGGCGACGCGCCTCGCGGAGCTGACCGCGCTCTACGGGCGGGCGCGCGCCGGGGCATGATTCCGGGCGCGCGCGCCCCCGCGCGGAAGTCCGCGCGGGGGCGATTCCCGGCGGGTGGCGCGGCCTTGCGCGACGCCTCCGCCGGGGGCATCTTGCCGCGGTCCCGCCGCTTGCACCCTTCAGGAAGGAACCGCCATGTCCAGCCGTGCCCAGCAGCTCCTCGCGCTCGGCCAGAGCGTCTGGCTCGACTTCATCCGCCGCGGCCACCTCGTCTCGGGCGAGTTCGACGCGCTCGTGCGCGACGCCGGCGTCGTCGGTGTCACCTCGAACCCGACGATCTTCCAGCAGGCGATCGCGAAGAGCACCGACTACGACGCCGCGCTCGCCGAACGCGTCGCCGCCGGACTCGAGGGCGAGGCGCTCTTCGAGTCGCTCGCCATCGAGGACATCCGGATGGCCTGCGACCGGCTGATGCCGCTGTACGACGCCAGCCGCGGGCTCGACGGGCGTGTCAGCATCGAGGTGAGCCCGCGCCTCGCGCACGACGGGCCGGCCACGTTCGCGGCCGCGAAGCGCCTGCGCGAGGCGGTCGCGCGCGACAACGTCATGATCAAGATCCCGGCGACGAAGGCGGGCCTGCCCGCGATCACGTCGGCGACCGCGGCGGGCATCAGCGTCAACGTCACGCTCATCTTCTCGCTCGCGCGCTACCGCGAGGTGATGGACGCCTACCTGGCGGGCCTCGAGCAGCTCGTGGCCGCGGGCGGCGACCCGTCGCGGGTGCGCTCGGTGGCCTCGTTCTTCGTCTCGCGCGTGGACTCCAAGGTGGACGCGGCGATCGACCAGCGGCTCGCCTCGCTGCCGCCGGGCGCGACCGAGCGCGCCGAACTGGAGTCGCTGCGCGGCCGGGCCGCGGTCGCGAACGCCCGGCTCGCGTACGCCGAGTTCGAGCGCGTCTTCGGCTCGCCGCGCTTCGCGGCATTGCAGGCGAAGGGCGCGCACGCGCAGCGCCCGCTGTGGGCCTCGACCAGCACCAAGAACCCCGCCTACCGCGACGTGCTCTACGTCGAGGAGCTGATCGGCCCGGACACGGTGAACACGATCCCGCCCGCGACGCTCGACGCGTTCAACGACCACGGCGCCGTCGAGTCGCGCATCCACCGGGACATGGACGGCGCGCGCGCGCTGTTCGGGCGGCTCGCCGCGCTCGGCGTGCCGGTCGAGGCGCTGATCGACCAGCTCGAGGACGAGGGCGTGAAGGCGTTCGCGAAGTCGTACGACGACCTGCTCGCGGCGCTGGAGGCGCGCCGGGCCGAGATGGCCGCCCGCCGCGGGGCCGGCGCGTGAGCGCGCGCGCGCTGCGCG
>CAZUEM010000044.1:0-2325 GCA_964619155.1 uncultured bacterium | reverse complement strand
GTGCTGCTCGGCATGGGCGGCTCGAGCCTCGCGCCCGAGGTGCTGCGGCACACGTTCGGCGTGCGCCCCGGGCGACTCGAGCTGGCCGTGCTCGACAACACCTCCCCCGCCGCGGTGAAGGCGGTGGCGGACGCGCACGACCCGGCCCGGACGCTGTTCGTCGTCGCCAGCAAGTCGGGCGGCACGATCGAGGTCACGTCGTTCGAGAAGTACTTCTGGGACCGCGCCTTCGCGGCGCTCGGCGCGCGGGCCGGCCGCTCGTTCGTGGCGATCACCGATCCGGGCACGGCGCTCGAGAAGCTGGCCGCCGCGCGCGGCTACCGGCGCACGTTCCTCAATCCTCCCGACATCGGCGGCCGCTACTCGGCGCTCTCGCTCTTCGGCCTGCTGCCGGCCGCGCTGATCGGCGCGGACGTCGGCGCGATGCTCGAGGCGGCGCTCTCCGAGCACGCCGCGCTCGCGGGCGAAGGCGGCGGCGACGCGGTCGCGCTCGGCGCGGCCCTCGGCGCGCTGGCGCTCGCCGGGCGCGACAAGCTGACGCTGGTCTTCTCGCCGTCGTTCGCCTCGGCTGGCACGTGGGTCGAGCAGCTCGTCGCCGAGAGCACGGGCAAGAGCGGGCGCGGCATCGTGCCCGTCGCCGAGGAGGTGCTCGCCGGGGCGGGCGCCTACGCGGACGACCGCGTGTTCGTCGCCGTGGGCTCGCCGGCCCTGCCCGCCGCCACGGCCGCGGCGCTCGACGCCCTCGCCGACGCCGGGCACCCGGTGATCGCGTGGAACGCGCCGCGGCTCGAGGACCTGGCCGCCGACTTCCTGCGCTGGGAGGTCGCGACCGCGGCGGCCTCGGCGGTGCTCGGCGTGGACCCGTTCGACGAGCCCAACGTCTCCGAGGCCAAGGCCGCGACGCAGGCGATGCTGAAGCGCCATCTCGAGGAGGGACGCCTGCCCGGGCGAGCGCCGTCGGCGCGCGACGGCGCGCTCGCCGCGTGGGCGCCGGCCGCGGCGGGCCACCCGGGCGCGACCGCGGCCGAGTGGGCCGCGGGGCTGCTCGCGCGGGCGAAGCCGGGCGACTACTTCGCCGTGCTCGCCTACCTGCACCGGACGGACTCGCGGCACGCGAATCTCGAGTCCATCCGCCACGCGGCCCGCGCCCGCTCGCGCACGGCGGGCACGCTCGGCTACGGGCCGCGCTTCCTGCACTCCACGGGCCAGCTCCACAAGGGCGGGCCGGACACCGGCGTCTTCCTGCTCCTGACCGCCGACGAGGGCGACCTGCCCATTCCGGGCGAGCGCTACGGCTTCGGCACGCTGCGCGCCGCCCAGGCGGCGGGCGATTTCGAGGTGCTCGAAGCGCGCGGGCGCCGGGTGCTGCGCGTGCACCTGGGGCCCGACGCCGACGCCGGGCTCGCCCGGCTCGCGGCCGCGTTCGCGTGATTTCACCGGAAGCCGACACGAATCCGCATCGGCCCCGCGCTTCGGCGCGGGGCCGTCTGCTAAGGTTTCCGCCGCGCGTTCCCCCCGTTCGCTCCACCGGAGACCCGACGATGACCCGCCGGCCCCGACTCGCCCTGCTCCTGCCGCTCCTCGCCCTGGCGGCCACCGCGCCCGCCGCGGCCGCCGACGACGGCGCCCGCGCGCTCGTGGACTCGGTCGCGGCGCGCTACCAGCGCCTGGCCGGCTACCGCTTCGAGGGCCTCATGAGCGCGCGCGCGACCGGCGCGGGCCTGCCGCAGGCGCAGTCGCTCGACGTGCCGTTCCGCTACGCCGCGGCGCGGCCGTCGCGCCTCGCCGCCCTGGTGCGCAACCCGATGATGCCGGTCGAGGCCGTCGCCGACGGCGAGTCGCTGTGGGTCTCGGCGCCCGGACTCAAGCAGTACACCGGGCAGCGCGCGCCCGCGTTCGGGCCGGGCGCGACGCTCGACCCGCAGGTGCGGTCGTTCGACGGCGCGCTCTCGATGGCGACGAGCCTCGCCGGGTACACCTCGGCGCGCTTCACCGGGCGCGACACCGTCGTCACCGCCGCGGGCCCCGTGGCCTGCCGCACGGTCGAACTGACCTACGCGCCCGATTCGACGCGCCCCGGCGCCCGCACGCTGCCGCGCGTGCTGTGGATCGACGAGGCGCGCTCTCTGGTGCTGCGCGACTCGAGCACGACCGAACTCACCCACTCGCAGTACGGCGAGGTGCGGCAGGTGCAGGAGACGCGCTACACCCTCGCGGAAGCGGCCGCCCCGGCGAACGCGTTCTTCCGTTTCACGCCCCCGGCCGACGCGAAGCGCGTGCGGCGGCTCGGGCCGTCGCAGGACCCCGACGACGCCGGCAAGCCCG
>CAZUEM010000043.1:11862-24254 GCA_964619155.1 uncultured bacterium | reverse complement strand
TGTTCGCGCTGCTCGCGCCCGATCCCGCGGCGCGGCGGCGGCTGGTGCTCGCGGCACTGCTCGAGGGCGCCGCCGGCGCCGCGGCGTTCCTGCGGCTCTTCCTCCTCGCGCGCTGACGCGCCGCGTTCGCGCCGGAGCCGGGACGGCAGACGCGCGCGGGCGCACCACGCGGGCGCGAGGAATCCGTTGACGCACGGCCGCGCCCGGTCCCACCCTGCGCGGCGTCCTCTCCGCCCCGTGCCCCTCGCCGCCGGCGAGGGGTTTCCGCGTCCGCCCCGAGGCATCGCATGGCCGCCGATACGCCCCTCTCGCCCGGTTCGCAGATCCTCCATTACCGCGTAACCGGGAAGCTCGGCGCGGGAGGCATGGGCGAGGTCTGGAAGGCGCACGACTCGACGCTCGGGCGCGACGTGGCGCTCAAGGCGCTGCCCGCGGGGTTCGCCTCGGACCCCGAGCGGCTCGCGCGCTTCGAGCGCGAGGCCAAGCTGCTCGCCTCGCTCAGCCACCCGAACATCGCCACGGTCTTCAGCGTCCACGAGGCCGGCGGCACCCGCTACCTCGCCATGGAGTACGTGCCGGGCGAGGACCTGGCGAAGCGCATCGCGCGCGGCGCGGTGCCGGTGCGCGAGGCGCTCGAGATCGCGCGCCAGGTGGCGATGGCGCTCGAGGCCGCGCACGAGCAGGGCGTCGTCCACCGCGACCTCAAGCCCGCGAACGTGGTCGTGACGCCCGACGACCGCGTCAAGGTGCTCGACTTCGGCCTCGCCAAGGCGCTCGAGGCGGGCGGCGCGGCCTCGGGCTCGCTGTCGCAGTCGCCGACCTTCGCGGGCACGCTCGCGGCGAGCGGCGTCATCCTCGGCACCGCGGGCTATATGAGCCCCGAGCAGGCGCGCGGCAAGCCGGTGGACCGCCGCGCCGACATCTGGGCGTTCGGCGTCGTGCTGCACGAACTGCTCACCGGCGCGCGCGTGTTCGAGGGCGAGACCATCTCCGACACGCTCGCGGCGGTGCTGCGCGCCGAGCCCGACCACGCGAAGCTGCCCGCCGACCTGCCGCCCGCGGTGCGCGCGCTGCTCATGCGCTGCCTCGAGAAGGACCCGCGCCGCCGCCTGCGCGACATCGGCGAGGCGCTGCTCGTCATCGAGGACGCGCTCGCGGGCCGCACGCCGGCCATTGCGGCCGGGGCGGGCGCCGCACCGCCGTCCGCGCCCGCGCCGCGCGCGAACCCCGTCGCGTGGATCGCCGCGCTCGCCGCGGTCGCGGTGCTGGCCGCGCTCGGCGGCTGGCTGCTGCGGCCGCGTGCGGCCGAGCCGCCGCACCGCCGGCTCACGCTGCGCCTCGACGACAACGCCGGGACGATCGCCAGCCTCTCGCTCTCGCCCGACGGGAGCCGCGTCGCGTTCGTCCGGGGGCGCGAACTGTGGGTGCGCGAGCTGGACCAGCTGGCCGCCCGGCGGATCGCTCCCGACGTCAGCACCAACTTGCGGCCCGCATGGTCGCCGGGCTCCGACCGCATCGTCTATGCGTCCGGCCAGCGGCTCTACTCGTGCGAGGTGCGCTCGGGGGCCGCGAGCGCGCTCTGCCCGCTGGGGGAGCTGTCCGGCGGCGCCGGCGCGACGTGGCTCGGGGACAGCGTCATCGTGTACGCGCGCGGCGTCGATCACCTCTACCGGGTCGCGGCGACGGGCGGCCCGTCGCAGGTCTGGCTCGCGCGCGTGGACTCGCTCGAAACCGACGTGCACCACCCGTTCGCCCTGCCGGACGGCCGCGGCGTGCTGTTCGTGCGGCACCTGCTGTCCGGAGGCCCGCAGTTGCTGTGCGTGCGCGAGCGCGACGGGCGCATCAAGGAGCTGCTGCGCCTGTCGGACGGGCTCCTCTGGGAGCCCGTGTACGACCCGCGCGGCTGGATCGTGTTCGCCCGCGCCGGCGATGCGGCCGGCGTCTGGGCGGTTCCGTTCTCGCTCGATCGCCTCGAAGTCACGGGCGAGCAGCGGCTGCTCGTCCCGGAGGCCACCTCGGCCTCGGTCGGCGGCGGCGGCCTGCTCCTGTGCCGGCCCGGCGCCTCGCTGTTCAACTCGGGCCTGGCCATGATCGACCGCTACGGCGCCATCGTGGACACGATCCTGCCGCCGGCCCCGGGCCTGTTCTCGATGTCCCTCTCGCACGACGGCCGTCGCGTCGCGCTCGAGGTCCGGGAGGCCGGCGCGTCCGACGTCGTGCTGTTCGACATCGAGCGCCACTCGACCACGCGGTTCGCCTCGGGCCCCGGGCGCCAGGGCTGGCCGGCCTGGACGACGGACGACGCCGGCGTGATCTACTTCGACGAAATCGAGGGCGGACGGCTCATGGTGCGGTCGGCGGACGGTTCGCAACGCGCCACGCCGATCGTGAGAGGCAACCATCCGCAGCCGGCGCCCGGCGGGCGCCACGTCGTCTACCAGGTCGGCGCCCCGCCGGACATCTGGCAGGCGTCGCTGGACGGACGCGACTCGCTGCTGCTGGTGGGCACGGCCGCGGCCGAGTCGAACCCCGCGCCGCACCCGAGCGCCGGGTTCCTGCTCTACGAGTCCGACGAGGGCGGGACGCAGAACGTGTTCATGGTGGATTACCCGAACGGCAAGGGGCGCTGGCAGGTTTCGACCCGCGAGGGCGAGTTGCCGTCCTGGAGCCCGCGCGGCGACCGCGCCTACTACTGGGTGCGCGACCGCCTCTACGAGGTCGAAGTCGAGCTTTCGCCCGCGGTCCGGCTCGGGGAACCGCGCCTGCTCTTCGAATCCCAGAAGCAGGGCCTGCAGACCTGGGGCTGGACGACCGTCGTCCCCACCCGGGATCCGGACCGGTTCGTGGCGATGTTCGTCGAGCGCGAGCGCACGGCGGGTCTCGCGGACGCGCTGCTCATCGAGAACTGGCCGGCCGCGCTCGCGACGAAGAAGCCGTGACGGTCGGCGCCCCGCGAGGCGCCGCCCGCCCTTGCGTCGCGCTCCCCGCGTGTCACCGCACGCGCACGATGCGCCGCGCGACCGACTCGCCCGCGGCTTCGAGCCGCGCCCAGTAAAGGCCCGCCGGCGCCGCCGCGCCCGCCGCGTCGCGGCCGTCCCACGCGACCTCGTGCGGGCCCGCGACCATGGGCGCGTCCGCGAGCGTGCGGACGCGCCGCCCGGCCACGTCCATCACGACGAGCCGCGCGTGCCCGGTGCGCGGCAGCGTGAAGCGCAGCGTGGTGGCGGCGCTCGAGGGGTTCGGCCACGAGCCGTCGAACGCGAGCCGCGCCGGCGCGCCGCCGTCCACGCCCGCGAGGTTCACGGGCTCGAGGAACCAGTCGCCGAGGATCCTCACCACGTTCGCCTGCAGGTTCGCGTGGTTCCAGCGGTACGGCCGACCCGAGACGAACGCGAAGCGCCCGCCCTTCGGGCGCAGGCCCGCGCCGCCCGCGGGCACGCGGATCGCGCCGATGCCGCGCGCGGGCGTGAAGCCCGACGCGGTGCGAAGGATCGTCGTGGTTTCGCCCCCGACGCTCGAAGTGTCGAAGAGCGCGCACGTGCTCTGCGTCGACGTGCGCGTCATGGTCACGAACCCCGGGCGGGTCGCCGCGGCGTCGGGCAGCGTGCTCGCGGTGCTGCTCCAGTTCACGCCGAGGTAGGCGCGCAGCGAGTCGCCGAGGAAGAGGCTCCCCTGCCGCGCCAGCAGCAGCAGGTTCCCGCCCGCCCGCAGGTACGGCAGCACCGGCGTGTTCTGGAACGCGAACAGGTCGCCGTTCAGGTTGTTGCCCACCCACACCACGTTCCGGTACTGGCCGAGCACCTCGCCGGGCACCGAGCCGTGCCCGAGCGGCGCGGGCAGGGTCGCCGGGTAGCCGCCGGCCGGCGCGGCCATCACGTCCCAGAAGTCGATCCCGTACGTGCCCCAGAACGCCTTGTCCGTGTACGCGCTCGTGATCTCGGTCCCGTAGGTCGCCCAGTCCACGCCGTTCACGAGCAGCACGGGTTTCTGGAACGTGGGCTCCGCCACGACCTGGTCCAGGGTCTTCAGGATCCAGCCGTCGCGGTCCACCTCGAGGTTCACCGGCTCGTCCGCGACGTGCAGCACGAACACCTGCGAGGCGAGCGAGTCGGGCACGACGAACGTGGTCTCGCCCGCCACCGTGGTGATCGTGATGTCCACCGGCATGGTGAAGAGCTGCCACGGCTGCGTCTGCTCGAGGGTCAGCGTCACGTCCCAGCCGCCGCCCGCGGGCGCGCTCGTCCAGCCGGCGCGGTAGCTCGGGTAGTACTCGCCGTAGATCCACTGCTGGAAGAACGCGTCGAGGTCGCGGCCCGAGACGGCCTCGCAGACGTCGCGGAAGTCCTCGGTCGTGACGCTCTGGTAGGCGAACGAGTCGCGGTAGGCGAGCAGCGCGTCGAAGAACGTGTCCTCGCCGAGCACGTGCCGCAGCATGTGCAGCACCCACGAGCCCTTGTTGTACGAGAGGTTCGAGTCGAAGACCCGCGCCTCGTCCGTCGCGTCGGGCACGTACACGCTGCCGGGCCCGAGGTAGCGGTTGAGGTCGATGTCGGCCTTGTACGCCGCGTAGCCGCCGACGGCCTCGGCCCACAGCGCCTCGCCGTAGGTCGCGAAGCCCTCGTTGATCCAGATGTGGTGGAAGTCGCGGCACGTGATCATGTCGCCCCACCACTGGTGCATCAGCTCGTGCGCGACGATGTACTCGGGGAACGCGCCGATGCTGGTGCAGGTCTGGTGCTCCATGCCGCCGCCGAACGGGAACTCGGCGTGCCCGTACTTCTCCTCGACGAACGGGTACTCGCCCATGCGCGCGGCGAACGCGGCGATCATGTCCTTCACCTTCGCCTGCACCGCGGCGGTGCCCGCGACCGACTCGGGGTAGTTGTAGAAGTCGATCCGCATCGAGTCGCCGGGCGTCGGCACGTACCAGTCGGTCGTGACCGTGTACGGGTAGCTGGCGATCGAGACGAGGTAGGTGGTGATCGGGTAGCGCTCCGCCCAGCGCGTGGTCACGGTCGGGCCGTTGTTCACGGTCGAGAGCAGCGTGCCGTTCGAGGCGGTGATCATCCCGGACGGCACCGTGAACCGGATCGCGACCGAGTCGGCCTTGTCGGCGGGCTGGTCCTTGCACGGCCACCAGGTGCGCGCGCCGTAGGCCTCGGAGAGGCTCCAGATGATCGGCCGGCCGTTGACGGTCTGGAACCCGAAGTAGCCCGGCGCGGTCGGCACGCCGTGGTAGGTGACCGTGACGTCGAACGTCTCGCCGTTCACGTAGGCGCGGTCCAGGTTCAGCGTCAGCACGTCGCCCGCGCGCGACCAGGTCGTCGCCGAGCCGCCCGACGTCGCGGCGTCCACCACCAGCGCCGAGTAGAGGTCGAGGTCGGCCGTCGAGACGGGACCGCCCGTGACCGTCGCCTTCATGCGCACCGTGCCCGAGACCGTCGAGGTGGCGTGCGTGAACGTGAGGTCGAGGTCGTACCAGCGCGCGTCCCACGCGTCCTGGTTGAGCGTCGCCGGGCGCGCCGCCTGCCGCACGCGCGAGGCCGCGGCCGCCTTCCACGCCCCGAGGTAGGGCGCCACGTCGCGCTCGTCGCGCTCCTCGCGCACGCCGTTCGGCAGCGGCGGGAAGAGCAGCGGCCGCTCGTGCGGCGCGGGCGGCACGGGCCGCACCGGCGCCGCGGCGGCCATGCCCGCGAGCGCGAGGGAGAGGGCGAGGCCGAGCATCGGGGGCAGGCGGCGGGTGCATCGCATGGAGGTCTCTCCCTCGTGAAGTCCCGGTGGGGCGCTCTCGTCCGGCGGGTTCGTGCGGCTCGATTCGGCGCCGAAAAGTCTATCATCCGGCCCGCCGCGATCCCGCCACCGACCCGGGGGCCATGCCCTCGGATGAAGCCCGAGGATGATGCCCATGAACGCCCGACCGACCCTCGCCGCCGCGCTCGTACTCGCGGCCGCCGTCGCCACCGCCCAGCCCGCGCCGCCCGCGCCGCCGGCCGCGATCGCACCGCCGGCGGCCGCCTCGCCCTCGCCCGCCTCGCGGACGGTGTCGGGCATCCGCAACAAGGTCTCCGCCGCCGACCTTCCGAGCGCCGAATCCATCCTCGAGGTGCATGGCGAGCGCTACGGCTTCGACGGCGGCTACCTCGTCGGCCTCGGCTGGCTTTCGCGCGGCGCCCTGCTGCTGGGCGAGACCGCCCGCGCCGCGGAACTGAACGCGGGCCTGCGCCGGCGCTGCGAGGCGCGCCTCGCGGCGGGGCCGGGCCTGGAGGCGGACGACAGCCTGCGGACCGCGCTCGGAGCGGCGATCGAGGTCGAGGCGCAGCTCCGAGCGCGCGAGAAGGGGCGCGCCGCGGCCGCGCGCTGGCTGCGCGGCGAGCAGGCGCGGTTCGCGAAGGCGCCCGTCTCGTTCCGCTCGCGGCTCCAGAAGCGGCACAACCTGCTCGCGATGGAGGGCCGGCCCGCGCCCGAGCTGGCGATCGAGGACCACCTCGGCGGGCGGCCGGCGTCGCTGGCGGAGCGCCGCGGCCGGCCGGTCCTCCTCTACCTGTGGTCGCACACCTGCGGCGACTGCCGGGCGCAGGCCGCCTCGCTTTCGCGCATCGCGGCGAAATACGCACCGCGCGGCCTCGAGGTGGTCGCGCTCACGCGCTACTACGAACCCGACTCGATCCACGCGCGCGAGAAGGCCGAGGTGGACAGCGTGTGGCGGGCCGACTACGCGGCCCTGCCCGCGGCCTCGGCGGTGATCAGCACCGCGTCCATGGAGGGCTGGGGCGGTTCGAGCACGCCGACGTTCGCGTTCGTGGACCGGCGCGGGATCGTGCGCCGCTACACGCCGACGCGCCTCACCGAAGCGCAGCTCGAACGCGAGATCGAAGCCGTGCTGAGGTGAGCGCGGCGGGGGCCCGGCGCAGCGCGGCGCTCCGGGCCGCACGCGCCGCCGCGCGGCGCTCTCGAACGGGGCCTACCCGATCGCCTGCTCGAGGATGCCGGCGAGGTCGTCGTCCGTGAGATCGGCGGGATTCGCCTTCATGCTCGAGGTGGCCTTCGCGCGCGCGACCAGGTCGGGGATCGCCGCGGCCGTGACGCCGTGGACGGCGAGCTTCGGGACGTTGAGCAGCGCGCACAGCTCGAGCAGGTGCGCGGCGCCGGCCGCCGCCGCGGCCTCGTCGCCCTCGTCGCCCGCGGCGCCCATCGCGCGCGCGACGTCGGCGTAGCGCCGCACCGTGCCGGGCACGGCGGCGCCGCGCGCGGCGGCGTTCAGGTTGGCGGCCACGACGTAGGGAATGGTCGCCGCGCACGCCGTGCCGTGCGGCACCGGGAACGCGCCGCCCAGCGGGCCCGCCAGCGCGTGCGCCGCGCCGAGCCCGCAGTGGGCGAGCGCGAGCCCGGACCACATGGCCGCCAGCATCAGGTCGGCGCGCGCTTCCGCGTCGTCGCCGTCGGCGTAGGCGCGCGGCAGCGCCGGCGCCGCGCGGCGCAGGCCCTCGAGCGCGAGCGCGTCCACCATCGGGTTCTCGCGCTTCGACACGTAGGGCTCGATGAGCTGCACGATCGCGTCGAGCCCGGAGCGCGCGGTGACCTCGGGCGGCAGCGTGCGGGTGAGCGCGGGATCGAGCAGCGCGACGCGCGGCAGCAGCGATTCGTGCCGGATGCTCGCCTTGACGCCGCTCGCGGCGTCGGCGAGCACGGTGTTGCGCGTCGCCTCGGAGCCCGTGCCGGCGGTGGTCGGCGCGAGCAGGAGCGGCGCGGCCGGCCGCGTCACCGGCACGCCGCGGCCCACGACCTCGAGGTAGTCGAGCGCCGCGCCGCCGTTGCCGAGCAGGCAGGCGACCGCCTTCGCCAGGTCGAGCGCGCTGCCGCCGCCCAGGCCGACGACGAAATCGCAGCCCGCTTCGCGCGCCTCGCGCGCGCCGAGGTCGGCGTCGGCGGTGGCGGGCTCGCCCGCGGCCACTTGGCGCGCGACGACGATCCCGGCCGCGCCGAGCGCGTCGAGCGCGCGGCCGAGCGCGCCGCCGCGCTCGAGCGCGCCCGCGCCGGTGACGAGCCAGGCGCGCCGCCCGAGCGGCGCGGACAGCTCTCCGAGGCGCTCGATCGCGCCCTCGCCGAAGACCACCCGCGGCGGGGCGGTGAACTCGAAGCGCGGCGCGCCGCTCACCCCTCGGCCTCGCCGAAGAACAGGCTCGTGTGCCGCGTCCCCGCGCGCGGCTCGGCCATCCACCCCGCGACCGTCTCGCGCCAGCGCAGATAGTGCGCGGTCTGCTGGTGGGCGGCGAAGTCCCCGGCCGTCCGGTACGCCTCGTAGAGCGTGAAGCGGTTCGGGTCCTGCTCCTGGCGCAGGACGTCGAAGCGCAGGTTCCCGGGCTCGCGCCGGGTGGCCCGGGCGTTCTCGAGCGTCGCCGCGACGAACTCGCCGGCGCGGCCCTCGACCACGTGGATGCTGACGCAGACGACGTACATGGGCGGCCCTCCCCCGGCCGGGACCATAGCCCCCGGCCGCCGGACCCGGGAGGGGCAATCCCCCGGGGGGCGAAGAATCCCGAATCCTTTTCCCCGCCCCGGACTCCTAGACGGGCGAAAGGAGGGCGCCATGGCGACCGTGCCCGTGACGCAGGACAACTTCGAGAACACCGTGAGCCGGGGGATCGTGCTGCTGGACTTCTGGGCCGGCTGGTGCGGCCCGTGCCGGGCGTTCGCGCCCGTCTTCGAGGCGGCCGCCGCGCGCCACCCCGACGTCGTGTTCGGGAAGATCGACACCGAGGACCAGCCCGAGCTGGCCGCGGCCTTCCACGTCCAGGGCATCCCGACGCTGGCCGTGATCCGCGACGGCGTGCTGCTCATGGCGCAGGCCGGCATGCTGCCCGCCGCGGCGCTCGACGAGATCGTCGAGAAGGCGAAGGCGCTCGACATGGACGAGGTCCGCGCGGCGATCGCCCGCGAGGAGAAGGCGGGCGGCCACCCGGAGGGGCACGCCTGACATGTGCACCCGGGTGACGTGCTCGACGTGCGGCAAGCCGACCTTCGCGGGGTGCGGCATGCACGTCGAGGAGGTGCTGGCCGGCGTGCCGCGCGAGCGGCGCTGCCGGTGCCGCGAGGAGCGCGAGGAGAAGCGCCGGGCCGCGGCGGCCGCCAGGCGGGCGGCCTTCGAGGCGCGCCGGGCCGCCGGCAAGCTCGCATGGTGGGAGCGGCTGCTGGCGAAGTAGGATGCGGGCCCCTCCCGAGGCCCCGCCCATGCCGCTGACCGCGAAACCCACAACCGAACCCGTCCGGCCCCGCGTCTTCGCGCTGCTCGCCGCGCTCGTGATCGCGGGCGCGGCGCTGCGCGCGTACACGGCCACCCTCGCGCCGATGTGGTTCGACGAGATCTACTCCACGTGGGCCGCGCGCGGTGGCTTCGCGAAGGTGCTGGCGACCGCGGCCGGCGACGTCCACCCGCCGCTGCACGGGCTGGCCGTCGCGGCGTGGACCGCGCTCGGCGGCGAATCCACCCCGTGGCTGCGCGTGCTGTCCATGCTGTTCGGCCTCGGCACGATCGTCGTCGTGTTCCTGCTCGGCCGCGCGCTGTTCGGCCGCGCCGCGGGGCTCGCCGCGGCGGCGCTGCTCGCGGTCCACCCGGTGCACGTCTACTTCTCGCAGGAGGTCCGCGCCTACGCGCTGCTGTGGCTGGCTCTCACCGCCGCCTGGTGGCTCGGGTGGCGCTGGCTCGAGGAAGGGCGGACGCGGCACGCGGCAGGCTACGTGGTCGCGGCGGCGGTCGCGCTCTACACGCACTACCTCGCGGGGCTCGTGCTGGCGTTCGCGGGCGCCGCGGGGCTGCTGCTCGCCTGGACCGGCCCCGGCGGGCGCCGCCGCGCGCTCGGCTGGATCGCCCTGCACGTCGCGGTCGGCGCGCTGTTCGCGCCGCAGCTTCCGGTCTTCCTCGCGCAGCAGTCGCGGCTTTCGGCCGACCACTGGCTCCCGCCCGCGAACGCGCGCGACCTGCGCGACTGGGTGCGGCACGTCGCGGGCGGGCCGACCTGGCTGGTGGCGCCGCTCGGCGCGCTGGTTCTCGCGGCGTTCGCGCGGCCCGCGTCGCGGCGCGCGGCCGCCTGGCTCGCCTGGCTCGCCGCCGGCCCGGTGCTGCTCTGCTGGTGGGTGAGCGTGCGCGGGGCGCACCTCTTCAGCGAGCGCTACATGGACTACGCGCTGCCGGCGCTGGCCGTGCTGGCCGCGGGCGGGCTCGTGGCGATCTCGGAGCGCCTGCGCGGGCGCGGCGCGGCGCTGCGGCTCGCGCCGTGGGCGCTGTTCGCGCTGCTGCTGTTCGCCGAGGCGCGCATCTCGGTCATGCGCGGGCCGTTCGGCGAGGCGAAGGACCTGATCCCCGTGCGCGCCGTTCTGCGCGCCGAGGCCCGGCCGGGCGACGTCGTCTATTGCGCCGACACGCACGCGCTCCTGTTCCTCGCGCACCACGAGCCGGCGCTGGTTCGGCCGCGGCTCGTGTGGCTGGACGGGACGTTCCCCTATTACGAAGGTGCGGTCATCGTGCCCGGCTCGCTCGTCGGCGGCCGCGAGGCGTTCGGCGCACCGCTGCCGCCCGGCGCCCGCTGGTGGGGCCTGCGTGTGCGCGCGGGCGGCAGCAACGGGCCCGCGGTCGCGGCGCTGTTCGATTCGGCGGGGGCCGGCCCGCCGCGGCGCTTCGGCGCCGCCGCGCTCTGGGGCCCTCGCGAGGTGCCGCCCGGCGCTTCCACGATCCTGCCGCGCCCATGACCCGGCACCCCGACCCCGCACCCCACGCGCCCGAGCCCGCGCCGGCGGACGCCGCCGAAGCGGGCGACACGGCGCCGGCCGCGCCCGTCCGCCCGGAACCCGTGCCCGCCGAGCGGCTGCTCGACGCCATCGCCGTGATCGAGCAGGTGGCCGCGAACCGGCGGCTGCTCGAGCCGCTGTCGCGCGAGGAGCGCAAGCGGCTCATCGTTGCCGCCGGGCAGGTCTACCACCCCGACCGGGCGGCGCGGCGCAAGCTGGTCAAGGAGATCACGCGCGCGCGCAAGGAGCGCGCGGCGCAGCGGGACGACCAGGTGCTCGAACAGGCCGGCATCCGCGAACTCCGCCGCAGGCCGGTCTTCACCACGCCCGACGCGCTGCCGCCCGCGTCGTTCGCCCCCGACGACGTCGCCGCAGACCCGGCGCACGTCACCGCCGAGCAGGAGCAGAACTGCTACGTCTGCAAGCGCGACTACACGCGGCTCCACCACTTCTACGACCAGCTCTGCCCGGAGTGCGCCGAGTTCAACTGGGCGAAGCGCTCGGAGCTGGCCGACCTGCGCGGGCGCGTCGCGCTCGTCACGGGCGGGCGGGTCAAGATCGGCTACCAGGCCGCGATCAAGCTGCTGCGCTGCGGCGCGCGCGTGATCGTCACGACGCGCTTCCCGCGCGACTCGGCCGAGCGCTACGCGCGCGAGGCGGACTTCGGCGAGTGGCAGGACCGGCTCGAGATCTTCGGGCTCGACCTGCGGCACACCCCGAGCGTCGAGGCGTTCTGCGCCCACCTGCTCGCGACGCACGACCGGCTCGACTACGTCGTCAACAACGCCTGCCAGACCGTGCGCCGGCCGCCCGACTACTACGAGCACATGATGGAGGGCGAGACCGCGGCGCTGAAGGACCTGCGCCCCGAGGTGCGCCGGCTGCTCGGCGCGTACGAGGGCCTGCGCGGCTACCATCTGCTGCCGGAAGGCCGCGAGCCTTCGGCGCTGCCCGCGGCGGGCGACGGCCCGCGTCCGGCGGTGGCCGGCCTGACGCACGCCGCGGAGTTGTCGCAGGTGCGGCTGCTGCCCGACGAGCGGCGCGCGCAGCAGGACCTCTTCCCCGTCGGCCGGCTCGACCAGGACCTGCAGCAGGTGGACCTTCGCGGGCGCAACTCGTGGCGGCTGCTGCTCGACGAGGTCTCGTCGGTCGAGCTGCTCGAGGTCCAGCTCGTCAACGCGGTCGCGCCGTTCGTGCTGAACGCGCGCCTCAAGGCGCTGATGCTGCGCACTCCGGAGCGCGACAAGCACATCGTCAACGTCTCGGCGATGGAGGGACAGTTCTACCGCAAGGCGAAGACCACCCGGCACCCGCACACGAACATGGCCAAGGCCGCGCTCAACATGATGACGCGCACGTCGGCGACGGACTACTTCAACGACGGCATCCACATGAACAGCGTGGACACCGGCTGGGTGACCGACGAGGACCCGGCCGCGATCGCCGAGCGCAAGGCGGTCGAGCACCGCTTCACGCCGCCGCTCGACATCGTGGACGGCGCCGCGCGGATCGTGGACCCGATCATCGCCGGCGCGAACACCGGCGTGCACGTGTGGGGGCAGTTCCTCAAGGACTACCGGCCGGCGCCGTGGTGAGCGGCGGCGGCGGCG
>CAZUEM010000043.1:0-11762 GCA_964619155.1 uncultured bacterium | reverse complement strand
CGAAACGCAATCGGCCCCGGGGAGCGCGCCCCGGGGCCGACTGCGTTTCGCTGCGCGCGCCTCAGCCGACCGGCGCGTACTCCTCGATCGGCGGGCACGAGCAGACCAGGTTGCGGTCGCCGTACGCGTCGTCCACGCGGCCGACCGACGGCCAGAACTTGCGCTCGCGCACCCACGGCAGCGGGAACGCCGCGCGCTCGCGCGAATAGCCGCGCGACCAGCCGTCGCTCACCACCACCGCCATCGTGTGCGGGGCGTGCTTGAGCGGGTTGTCGGTCTTCGAGAGCTTCCCGGCCGCGATCTCGTCGATCTCGCCGCGGATCGAGACGAGCGCGTCCACGAACCGGTCCAGTTCGGCCTTCGGCTCGCTCTCGGTGGGTTCGATCATCAGCGTCCCCGCGACCGGGAACGACACGGTCGGGGCGTGGAAGCCGTAGTCCATGAGGCGCTTCGCGATGTCGCCGACCTCGACCCCGCTCGCGGCCTTGAGGCCGCGCGGGTCCACGATGCACTCGTGCGCGATCGTGCCGTTCTTGCCCTTGTAGAGCACCGGGTAGTGCTTCTCGAGGCGCTTCGCGACGTAGTTGGCGTTGAGGATCGCGAGCTTCGTCGCGCGCGTGAGGCCCTCGCCGCCCATCATCATCACGTACATCGTCGAGATCGGCAGCACGCTCGCGCTGCCCCACGGGGCCGCGGCGATCGCGCCGATCGCCTTCTCGCCGCCCGTCGGCACCACCGCGTGGCCGGGCAGAAACGGCGCGAGGTGCTTCGCCACGCCGATCGGCCCGACGCCGGGGCCGCCGCCGCCGTGCGGGATGCTGAACGTCTTGTGCAGGTTCAGGTGGCAGACGTCCGCGCCGATGTCGCCCGGCCGGCACAGCCCGACCATGGCGTTCATGTTCGCGCCGTCCAGGTACACCTGGCCGCCGTGCTCGTGCACGGCCTTCGTGATCTCGGTGATCGCCTCCTCGAACACGCCGTGCGTGGACGGGTAGGTGACCATCAGCGCCGCGAGGTTCGCCGCGTGCTGCGCGGCCTTCGCCTCGAGGTCGGCGACGTCGATGTTGCCGTTCGGGTCGGTCTTGACGACCACCACCTCGAGCCCGGCCATCACCGCGCTCGCCGGGTTGGTGCCGTGCGCCGACTGCGGGATCAGGCACACGCGCCGGTGGCCCTCGCCGCGCGACTCGTGCCAGGCGCGGATGACGAGCAGGCCCGCGTACTCGCCCTGAGAGCCGGCGTTCGGCTGCAGCGAGACCGCGTGGAAGCCGGTGATCTCGGCGAGCGCGCCCTCGAGCCGGTCGAACATCGCGCGGTAACCCTTCGCCTGCGCGACCGGGGCGAACGGGTGCAGGCCGCCGATCTCGGGCCACGTCACGGGCAGCATCTCGGACGCCGCGTTCAGCTTCATCGTGCAGCTGCCGAGCGGGATCATCGAGTGCGTGAGCGAGAGGTCGCGCGACTCGAGCGTGCGCATGTAGCGCATCATCTCGGTCTCGGAGCGGTGGCGGTGGAACACCGGGTGGGTGAGGAACGCGCTCGTGCGCGCGTGCTTCGCCGGGACCGCGGCCGCCTTCGCGTCCGCCACGTCCGCGGGCGCGAACGGCGCGGCCGCGCCGCCGTGGAAGACCGCGAACAGGTCGGCGAGGTCGGCCTCGGTCGCGGTCTCGCCGAACGCGACGCCGATCGTGCCGTCGGCGAAGTAGCGAAGGTTGATGCGGCGGGCCTCGGCGGCCTCGCGGATCGCGGCCGCGGGCTTCGCCGGCTTCACGTGCACCGTGTCGAAGAAGTCGTCCTCGAGCACCGTGTGCCCGAGCCTGCGCGCGCCGGCCGCGAACGCGGCGGCCATGGCCCGCACGCGCGAGGCGATCCGCACGAGGCCCTCGGGGCCGTGCCAGGCCGCGTAGAAGCCGGCCATCACCGCGAGCAGCACCTGCGCCGTGCAGATGTTGCTGGTCGCCTTCTCGCGGCGGATGTGCTGCTCGCGGGTGCCGAGCGCCATGCGCAGCGCCGGCCGGCCGTTCGCGTCCTTCGAGACGCCGATGATGCGCCCCGGCATGAGGCGCTTGTACTCGTCCTTCGTGGCGAAGAAGCCCGCGTGCGGCCCGCCGTAGCCGAGCGGCACGCCGAAGCGCTGCGAGTTGCCCACCGCGACGTCGGCGCCCCACTCCGCGGGCGGCGCGAGCAGCGTGAGCGCCAGCAGGTCGGTGGCGGCCACGACGAGCGCGCCGGCCGCGTGCACCTGCGCGGCGAGCGCGCGCAGGTCGCGCACGGCGCCGAACGTGTTCGGGTACTGGACCAGCACGCCGCACACGGACGCGTCGAGCGTGAACGCCGCCGGGTTCTGCACCTTGACGGTGATCCCGCGGGCGCGGCCGCGCGCCTTCACGATGTCGATGGTCTGCGGGTGGCAGTCGTCCGCGACGAGGAACGTGTCGCGGCCGGAGAGCGACGCGTGCACGAGCTGCATGGCCTCGGCGGCCGCGGTGCCCTCGTCGAGCAGCGAGGCGTTCGCGACCGGCAGCCCGGTCAGGTCGCACACCACCGTCTGGTAGGTGAGCAGCGCCTCGAGGCGGCCCTGGGCGATCTCGGCCTGGTAGGGCGTGTACGCCGTGTACCAGCCCGGGTTCTCGAACACGTTGCGCTGGACGACGGCCGGCGTGTGCGTCGGGTGGTAGCCCATGCCGATGAAGTTCCGCCACAGCTCGTTGCCCGAGACCATGCGGCGGAACTCCGCGAGCGCCTCCTGCTCGGACATGGGGGCCGGCAGCGCGAGCGCACGGCCGAGGCGGATGTTGGCGGGCACGGTCGCGTCGACCAGGGCGTCGAGCGACGGGTAACCGAGGGTATCGAGCATCGCCTTCACGTCGGCCTCGGAGGGCCCGTTGTGGCGGCGGACGAACGAATCGGGAGCCGGCAGCGCGGTCACGGCGGAACTCCTGTCACGGGCGCGCGCGGCGCCCAGGTCGTGCACGGAGAGTTGCGGAGTGGAACGAAGCCGGAAGTTATCAGCCCCGGCGGCGGCGGGCGAGGCGGCCGGCGGCGGCGGCCGAGACGGCCGGCGGACGCGGGCGGCCGGGCGGTCCGTGCCGCCGCGCTCGCGGCGCTCGCGCCCGGGGTGGGTGCACCGCCCCACGATCGCGAAAGGCTGCGCGGTTTCCCCCTCCGGCCATTTCGGGGCCCTTTGTGCTTCGCAACGCGGCCCGTTGCGCTTCGCAGTCCGGCGGCCGTGGCGCGCTCGCAAGTGCCGGTCACTTCGTGCGAGGCGCGGTTCCCGCGTGCGGTTGCGCGGTTGGCACCGCGATTGCGGAGGAGTTCCGGTGAGACCGCCGGCCGCAGGGCCGGATCCCACCGGAGGCCCGCAGGGGCCCCACGACGCGGAGGTAAGACGGATGCAAACCACCCACCCGGCCGAGAAGGGGTTCTCCCTCATCGAGCTCGTCGTCGTGATCGGGGTGTTCGGCATCCTGGCCGCGGCCTCGGTCCCGGCCATCTCCGCCAGCGTCCGCACCGCCCGGCTCGAGGGCGCGACCAAGACGCTGGCCGCGGACCTGCGCCACGCGCGTTCGCTCGCCAGCGCGCAGCGCCGGACCTACCAGGTCACGTACGGGGCGAACAGCTACACCCTGGCCTCCGTCTCGCCGGCGGCCGTCGTCCAGACCCGGGCGCTGCCGCGCGGCGTCGAGTTCGCCGCCTCCGGCTCGGCCCGGTTCTACGCGTGGGGGCTCACCGAGTCCGCCAACATCACGGTCCGCGACGACCGGCGCGCGAGCGTCGTGCGCCTGTCGGCCAACGGGAGCATCCGCCATGACTGAGCGCAAGACCCGGTGCCTGCCCCGCGACAGCCGGGGCATCACCCTCATCGAGCTGATGATCGTGCTGGTCGTGGTCGCCACCGGCGTGCTGGCCCTCTCCGGCGTGCAGACGCGCACGTCCGGCGTCGTCCACGCGACGGGGCGCCACGGGCGCGCGGTGCAGCTCGCCCAGATGCAGATGGAGGCGGCCCGCAGCGCCGGCTTCGCGCTCGCCCGCCCCGACTCCGGCGCCTCCGGGGTCTTCGTGTGGCGGACCGCCGTGGACTCGGCCGACGTCGGGCTGAATCGGGTTCAGGTCACGGTGGAATGGGCCGAAAGCGGTCAGCAGCGATCCGTCCGACTCCACGGCCTGCTGGCCATGCGCTGAGGCACTGCATGAACACGTTCCGCGACCGTCTGGCTACCGACCGGGGCATGACGCTCATCGAGCTCATGGTCACCACCCTGGTGCTGGGGGCCGTCCTGATGGTCGTCACCGGCATCCTGTTGTCCACCGGCCGTTTGGAGTCGCGGACGGTCCGGCGGGCCGGGGTCCAGGCCTCGAGCCGCCAGGCGCTCATGCTCATGGCGACCGAGATCCGCCAGGCGGGCGCGGACCCCTCCACGCCCCCGATCGGCGTGGTCGGCGTCGTGAGCGCGGACTCGCACCTCGTCCGAATCAGGGCCGACCTGAACGGCGACGGCGCGATCCAGACCACGGAGCCCTCCGAGGACGTCACTTACGCCTACGACGCCGCTTCGGGTGTTCTCACCCGGGACCCCGGCGCGGGGCCCTCGGCCGTCCTCACGGACGTCACGTTCCTGCGGATGAGCTATTTCGACGCGGCCGGCCAGCCGATAACTCCGCTGCCGCTCAGCACGGCGAACGCCGCGCGGGTGGCCGCCGTGGGGCTCGTGGTCACCGCCGAGGGACGCGACACCCACCCGGTCTCGGTGACGACCCGGATCACGCTCCGCAACCGCTGACGCGGCGCGCCCCCCGGCGCCTTCGACGAGGAGTACCCGCATGACCGAGCGAACGACGAACGAACGCGGCGCCGCGATGGTGCTGGTGCTGGGGGCACTCGTCGTGCTCGCCATTCTCGCCCTGGTCGCGATGAACATCACGATCGCCGAGAAGCAGACGGAGTCCGTGGACTACGTCAACAACCGCTCGTTCTACTCGGCCGACGCGGCCGGCGAGGCGGGCGTGGCGTGGATCCGCCGCCAGCCCAACAACCGTCCGCCCTCGGTCGTGGACACGCTCGGACACGTGTCGGTGTCGGCGGCGTACACGGCGCTCGGCGACGAGGACCGCTACAAGTACGACGTCAAGTTCGTGCGCAAGCGGTTCCGGCCGGGCTGGGGCATCGAATACAAGGACTACGAGTACGTGGTCGAGGCCAGCGGCGTGAGCGCGCGCGAGGCGCAGTCCGCGGTCGAGTTGGGAGCCACCCGCCTCTTCAAGGAGGGGTACTGATCATGCGACCCATGTTCCTCGCGGGCGCGATCGCCTGCCTCGTCGCGGCCGGACTCGGCGTCGCCGGGCCCGCCGCCGCCGTCTGTGACCCGCCGCTCGTCGTCGCCCAGGTGGGCGGCCGGGCGAAGGTCCTGATCATCCTCGACAACTCCGGCAGCATGAACGAGGCGGTGTACGCGGACGCCTACGACGCGGGCGTGGCGTACACGGGCAACTTCACGCGCACGACGACCTACAACGTCTCCACCGACGCCAGCTACACGCCCTCGAGCTTCAACAGCGCCTGGCCGTCCACGCCCTCCGCCTACCTGGTCAACAGCGACCAGACCGAGCGCGGCCAGTACTCGGGCAACTACCTCAACTGGGTCTTCTTCCACGCGACCGCGACGCAGCGGGCGGCGATCCCCGCGTACACGCGCATCCAGCTGGCGAAACAGGCCGTGAACACCGTGCTCGCGAGCGGCGGTGCGATCGATTTCGGCGTGATGATCTTCAACGGCGAGAACGGCGGCACGCTGCTGTCGGCCATGGGCACCGCCCCGGCGACAATCCAGTCGCAGGTGAACGCGATCCGGGCGAACTCGTACACGCCGCTGGCCGAGACGATGGTCACAGCGCTCGATTACCTGAAGACGACCGGCGCCGGCGCGCCGCTGCAGGCGACGTGCGAGAAGGTGTTCATCGTCCTGATCACCGACGGCTATCCGACGCGCGACCTGAACGTCCCCGCGTACCTTCAGGACTACGATCAGGACGGTCAGGACCCCGGCACGTGCACGAGCCTCGGCGCCCCGTACGCCGACAACATGGACTGCTCGGGCTACATGGACGACGTCGCGACGTACCTCTACCAGAACGACCTGCGCCCCGACCTGGACGAGTTCCAGAACGCGCGCACGTACGTCATCGGCTTCGACCTGAACGCCCCGATCCTCGCGTCCACCGCGGCGAAAGGCGGCGGCGCCTACTTCAGCGTGGACAACGCCGCGGGGCTGGGGGACGCGCTCGACGAGACGTTCAACCTGATCGCGGCCCAGATGGCCGCCTCGTCGGCCGTCTCGGTCGCCGCGTCGGAGGAGCGCTCGCAGAACCGCCTCTTCCGCGCGCGCTTCGAGTCCCAGACGTGGCGCGGCTACCTCGAGGCGTTCGACCTGCCGTACCGCTCCGGCGACTCCCCCGCGTGGGAGGCCGGCGCGCTGCTGCAGGGGCGGAACCCCTCCGGCCGGACGGTGTTCACGTCGGTCTACGGCACCGACCGGACCGACTTCGTCGCCGGCAACTCGACGAGCCTCATGACGCTGCTCGGCGCGGCCGACGTCACGGAGGCGGGCCAGATCATCGACTACACGCGCGGCGCCGCCGTCGCCGGCGCGCGCGACCGGGGCGGCTGGAAGCTCGGCGACATCGTGGACGCCGCGCCCACGCTGGTGGGCAGGCCCGCCGGCTTCCGCCCGTACCTCAACTACGCGTCCTTCCGCGCCGCGAACTCCGGCCGCCCGGAAGTGCTCTACGCCGGCGCCAACGACGGCCTGCTGCACTGCTTCGACGCCGAGAACGGCGCCGAGCTGTGGTCGTACGCGCCGAAGTCGGTGCTCCCGCGGCTGCGGGACCTGATGAGCAACGGCTACTGCCACGAGTTCTACGTCAACCTCACCCCCGTCGCGCACGACATCCACGTGAACGGCGCGTGGAAGACCGTGCTCGTGGGCGGCCAAGAGCGCGGCGGCAGCGGACTGTTCGCGCTCGACGTGACCGACCCCACCGCCGGCGGCGTGCAGGTGCTCTGGGACGTGACCATTCCCGAGCTCAAGGGCTCGTGGAACCCGCCGGCGCTGGTGCGCGACCGGACCCGCAACGGGCACCTGCTCGTCGCCGGCACCGGCTACGACGCCGCGACGTCGCAGGCCGCGCTGCTCGCGATCGACCCCGCGAACGGCTCGGTCGTCTCGACGTTCGCGCTGGGCGCCGCCGTCGCGGGCAACAAGACGACGCGCGCCACCGCGATCGACATGGACTTCGACGGCTTCGACGACCGCCTCTACCTGGCCGATCTCGCCGGCCGGGTCTGGCGCGTGAACCTCGCCGCGAACCCCTGGACGGTGTCGCTGCTCTTCGACGCCGGCCGGCCGATCCAGGCCGCCCCGGTGCTCACCGTGGACGAGCTGGAGCGCGTGGTCGTGTTCTTCGGCACCGGCCGCTACCTGACGGCCTCGGACCTGTCGAACACCGACGCGCAGGCGTTCTACGGCATCGTGGACGACGGCTCCGGCACGACGGTCTCAGGCGCGAACCTCGTGAACCAGACCTCGAGCATCACCGCGGTGACCTCGGGCCACCGCGGCTGGTTCGTGAACCTCGTGCAGGGCTCCGGCGAGCGCATCACGCAGCGCGCGACCGTGATCGCCGGGACCGTGTTCGTCCCCTCGTTCCGTCCCAACGCGGCGGTCTGCATGGGCGGCGGCGACTCGTGGCTCTACAGCTTCGACTACAAGGACGGGTCCGCCCCCAGCCACGCGAACGGCGCGGAGAACAACACCACGTCCGGCCGCGTCGAGTCGAAGGGCAGCGGCATCCTGTCCGAGCCCTCGGTGGACCTCGTCAACGAGCAGCTCGTGCTGCAGTCCTCCGGCACGGGCCTGATCACCAAGGGCTTCAATGCCGGCCTGCGCAAGCTGGTCGTGCGTTCGTGGCGGCAGAAGTGGAACTGAGAGGAGCCCCCATGCGCCAGCGACTCGTCGTCTCCCTGGTCCTCGCGCTCGCCGTCGCCGCGGGCTCCGCTTCGGCGGCGGCTCCCGGCGCCCGGCAGCGCAAGGCGGCGCCGCGCCCGCGCGCGAGCGCGCCGACCTTCACGTTCGCCGGCACCTGCTCGGGGCCGATCTCGAGCGAGATTCGCGTCTCCGGCACCGTCTATCGCGTCGCCCCGGACGTGCGGATCTACGAGATCGGCCGCGGCGCCGTTCCCGCCGGGACCTCGTACTACGACCGGACGGTGACCGTCACGGGCACGAAGGTGCGCGACACGTTCCTCGTCCAGCGCGTCGTCGTGCGACCGGACTCCTGGTCGGCCGCGCCCGGCGAGACCGGCATCGAACCGGAGACGGGCCCGCGTTAGGGGCGGGACGGGGGGCCACGTGAACGGATTCCGGGCAACGACCCGCCACGCGCTCGGAGCGCTGGCCCTCGCGGGCCTCGCGGCGGCCGGCTGCGCGCCCGGCGGCCGCGGGTACGACGCGGCCGTGGCCGGCGCGGACGCCGGGCTGCGGATCGCGCCCGACCCGGCGTTCGCCGCGGTGGAACTCCGGGCCGTCTTCTCCGACCCGGCGCCGGATCCCGCCGGGCTGCGGCTCGAGTGGCGGCGGAACGGCGCCACGATCGACCGCGCGACCACGATCACGCTCGAGCCGTCGCGGTTCGCGAAGGGGGACCTCGTGTCGGTGCACGTGTTCGTGCCCGCCGGCGAGGGCCGGAGCGCACGCGAGATGACGGCCTCGGTCCGGGTCGCCAACTCGCCGCCGCGGATCACCAGCGTCGGCCTGGCGCAGGAAGCCGGCGCGTCCGGCACCGAGCTGCGCGCCAGCGTCGAGTGCCACGATCCCGACCGCGACGCCACGCGCCTCGAATACACGTGGTTCGCGAACGGCCGGGCGGTCCCCGACGCCGGCGGGCCCGTGCTGCCCGCCACGAAGTTCGCCCGCGGCGACCGCGTCACGCTCACCGTCGTCGCCCGCGACGACGAGACCGAGTCGCCCCCGGTCACCAGCGATCCGTTCGTGCTCGAGAACCACCCGCCGTCGTTCACGTCGCAGCCCGCGCTGCCGCGCGCGGGCGACCCGGCGTTCGAGTACCAGGCGGCCGCCCTCGACCCGGACGGCGACGCGCTGCGCTACTCGCTCGACGCCGGCCCCGACGGCATGAGCGTGGACGCGCTCGGGCGCGTGGTCTGGATGCTGCCCGCCGGCCCGGCCCGGCGCGGCGACCACGTCGTGCGGTTGCGCGTGGCGGACCCGCACGGCGGCGAGGCCGTGCAGGAGTTCACGCTCCGCCTGTGAGCCCCCGGGCCGCCGTCAGGCCCGCGGCTCGCCGATCGCGATGACGGACTTGGGCACGAGCAGCACGCGCTCGAGCCGCAGGCGCGCGTCCGGGAACAGCGCCCGCATCATCCAGCCGTCGGCGAGGCGCACCTCCTCGACCAGGCGCACGGCCTCGCCGCGGTCGGTGCGGCGGTCGTACTGCCCGAGGTCCATGGACATGAGCAGCCGCGCGCGCAGCGGGATGGGCAGCCAGTGGAAGCACGGGAACATGAAGTGCGGCTCGAAGGGCGACCAGAAGTAGGGCGTCTGGACGTAGTACGCGTCCGACACGCGCCGGATCTCGGCGGCGAACGCCGCCATGCGCGGCCACTCGCCCACGTGCTCGATCGCCGAGTTCGAGTGCGCGAGGTGGAACGAGCGGTCGGCGATGCCCGCGAGGTCGCAGCCGTCGCCCTCGAGGAACGTGAAGCGCCCGTCGTCCGCGCCGCGCGCCATGCCGGGCAGGTTCAGCACCGAGACGTGCATGCGGCAGCCGCTCCACACCGCCTCGGGAACGATGCCCCAGTACTCGCGCGTGCCGCCCACGTCGAGCACGTTCACCGCTCCGTGGCGCGCGTGGACGCGGGCGATCAGGCCGAGCAGCGGGCCCAGCCGGCGGCGGCGCAGCCGGGAGCCGAGCGACTTCGGGTTCTCGTAGTCGGCCAGTTTGACCGCGAACTCTCGGACGAAACCCATGCGGCCTTCCGGGGGTGAAGGTCAGGTGCGCGCCGCGCGGCGGGCGCGGGCGCGGAGCGCCAGCAGCACGGCGGCGTCGAATGCCAGCCCGAGCGCCAGCCAGACCAGCGTCATGATCGCGCGCGGGCTCTCGGCGAGCGCCGACACCCAGCGCGCGGGGCGCGCGAAGTTGAAGACCCGCCAGTCGAGGCCGGCCGCGTGCGCCAGCTTCGACACCGGGATCGCCTCGTAGGAATAGGCGCGGTAGTGGTCGAGGAACCGCGCCCGCACCGGATCCGTCCCGCTCGTGTCGCGCGCCGCTACCGCCGCGCCGGCGGCGTGGCGCTCGAGGATGTCGCCCGAGTAGCGGACGACGCCGAAGTCGGCGGACGAGAGGTCCTGCGTGTTGAGGAGCGTGTTGAAGTCCTCGGGGCTGTTGATGGAATCCACGAACACCTCGCGGCCGCCGAGCTTCACCGAGACGAGCGTGTGCACGCCCTGCAGCCGGGCGTCGTAGAGCGTGACCCGCGTCGCGTCGAAGCCGAGCCGTCCGAGCAGCGCGACGATCACGCGCGTGCCCTCGCCGCACAGCCCCTCGCGCGCCTCGAGCAGCCAGCCCGGGCCGCGCCGCAGGAACGGGCGCTTCGTGTAGTCGAGCCGCTTCCACTTCGACTGGTCGATCTCGAAGTCGGCGCGGACGGCCTGCGACACCCGGACCGCCGTCTCCTTCGTGACCGGCAGCCCCGCCAGCCCGCGCTCGCGCAGGTAGGCGTCCACGACGGCGCGTTCGCTCCCCAGGCGGAGCGCGAACCACGCGGCCGGAAGCAGGCTCGCGACGAGGAGCGCCGCGAGTGCGATCGTCCGTCCCCGGGATGCTCCGGGCGCGCCGCTCATCAGACCGCCTCCTGTCCCGAAGACGTGGGGTGCCGCCGCGCGGGTCGCGGCCGGGCCGCGTGCGGGTGCGCGCGGGGTTCGAAGGGCAGAAAAGGCTAGGGGCATGCCGCGGAGGGCGTCAACTGCGCGGGGCCCGCCATCCGGTGTAGAGTGCCCGGCCATGTCCACCCCGCACATCAGCGCCAAGCCCGGCGACTTCGCCGACGTCGTCATCATGCCCGGCGACCCGCAGCGCGCCGAGCACATCGCCACGAAGTTCCTCGACGGCCCCCGCCGCGTCACCGACGTGCGCAACGCCTGGGGCTATACCGGCACGTTCGCCGGCAGGCCCGTCTCGGTCATGGCCCACGGCATGGGGATCCCCTCGTGCTCGATCTACGCCACCGAACTGGTGCGGCACTTCGGCGTGAAGACGCTGATCCGCGCCGGCAGCTGCGGCGCGCTCGCGCCCGACGTCCAGCTCGGCGACGTCATCGTCGCGCTCGGCGCCTCGACCGACTCCAAGGTGAACCGCATGCGGTTCCTCGGCCACGACTTCGCGGCGCTCGCCGACTTCGGGCTCGTCGAGAAGGCCGTCGCCGCCGCCCGCGAGCGCAACGTGCACCTGCGCGTCGGCAACGTGTTCTCGTCGGACTTCTTCTACACGCCGCAGCCCGAGATCTTCGACGTCATCGAGAAGCTCGGCATCCTCGGCGTCGAGATGGAGGCCGCGGGGCTCTACGGCGTCGCCGCCGAGCACGGCGTGCGGGCGCTGACGATCCTCACCGTGTCGGACCACATCCGCCGCGGCGAGCACATGCCGCCCGAGGCGCGCCGCACCAGCTTCGACGCCATGATCCAGGTGGCGCT
>CAZUEM010000042.1:14448-24672 GCA_964619155.1 uncultured bacterium | reverse complement strand
GCCCCCTCGATCTCGAGGCGGACCGCGAGGCGCTCGAGCACCCGCGCGATCTCGGTGTTGGTCACTGGAGCCGTCCCTGCCGCTCCCGCGCCGCGGCCCGCTCGTGGTTCAAGGCGAGCAGGCGGCTGAGGAGGTCGGATTCGGCGATGTCCTCGGGCCAGCCGTAGGCGGCCAGCACGGCGCGGTCGAGGTCGGCGTGGAGGTTCCGCAGCCACTCGGGACGCTGGTTGTACAGCTGGGTGATGGTGCGCCTGGCGATCTGCTTCGCCGCTGCCTCGCTGTGGGGCACGCGCCGGGGCGGCAACTCCGGCACGACGTCGGGCTCCTCCCGCACGAGGTCGGGCGGATTCAGCCAGGCGGCGCGGGCCTCCGCAAGGGCGCGGGCAGCGGTGGCGATCGCATCGTGGGTGGTGAGCTGGGCCGGAGTGAGCCCGCTCGTGGGCGCATCGAGCGGCCAGGGGAAGGGGAAGGTCTCGAACGTGCTGGACGGTGTGTAGCGCGGGCGATCTTCCAGCTGGGTCCCTTGGTGCAGCGCCCACGCCTCATGGACGCGCGAGTGCAGCACCCCGAAGAAGTAGTCGTCCTCGCGCGCGAAGACGATGAGCTGGTGGTCGGGCAGAGTCGGGCGGCGCACCCAACCAAAGGAACGGTGGCGCGCGACCGTAGGCGTCACGAGGAACCGAGTGAGCGGAGCCAGCCGCTGCCGCATCTTCGGCCGCGCCTCGACATGGATCCACCATCGCTCCGCGTACGCCACACGCTTGTTCTCTGCGCGCATCGGCCGGACGTGCTCGACGACGTGGGCGAAAGGCGCCTCGTACATCGCCGCATCGCGCTCGCCCATGTCCACCCCGAAGTCGATGATGAACATGTCGCGCGGACGCCGGGTGACGTCGAGGCCGTTCACCCACGGCACGATGACGTCGCTGTTGGGCCGCCCGTTGGGGTTGCCGCCGCGCTGGAGAAGTTCGCGCGCCAGCTCGCCCGGGATGTCGAAGGGGCCGCCCTTCGTGTCGCCCATGAACGAGATGCCGAGGTTCTCGGTCAGCACGCGCGCCGTGGTCAGGTCGGCGGCGCCTTCGACGCCGGGAGTGAGGTCGGCGTGCACGTCGGTGACGGGACTGCCGTCCACCCGCCGGTTCTTCTCGCTGCCGTCGTCCTGGCACACGATGGAGATGCGCACGGCGGCGCCTTCGACCACCCACGGCTCGTCCTGCCAGGCCTCGAAGATGTCGCCCGTCTCCTTGATGCGGCGGAGCACCTTCTGGTTGGCGCCGCCGCGGATGCCCTGCGTCGCCAGCAGCCCGGCGCGGCGGGTCCGCTTCGCCTCGATGTGCTGTCGCGCGGCTTCGTGCCAGTAGCAGACGAAGTCCGCTTCGCGCGGGACCTCGCCGTCCCAGGCCTTGAAGAGCGCTCCCACGTAGTCGTCGCCCAGCGAATCGCGCAGTAGCTTCCCGCCGATGAAAGGCGGATTGCCGACGATGAACTCGGCGTCGGGCCACACGGCCTTGCGGGGATGCTCGGGGTCGCGACGGTCGAGGACGGCGTCGCGGCACTCGACCTGGTCGAGCGGCTGGAGCACGGGATTGGTCGGGTAGCTGAAGCCGTTGTTCACCATCCACTGGATCTGCCCGATCCAGATCGTGGTCTTCGCCAGCTCGGCCGCGTAGGCGCTCAGCTCGATGCCCCGCACGTTCTGCGGGCCGACCTCGGGCGTGAGCTGCGGGATGCCGAGCACCTCGGAGCCCCACAGGATCACCTCGCGCTCGAGGTCCTTGAGCTTCTGCAGCGCGACGTAGAGGAAGTTGCCGGATCCGCACGCCGGGTCCATGACCACGACTCGTCCGAGCCGGTGCAGGAATCTCTTGAAGCGGTTCACTTCGGGCCGGTTGGGAGGGATGCGGTCCCGGCGGCCGGGGGTGCGCTTCGCGTCGGTCTTCGCCTTGAGGTCGAGTACTTCGCGCTTCATCTCCTCGAACTCTCGCCGGAGCGGCTCGAGCACGACCGGCTCCACCACGCGCAGGATGGACTCCCGGTCCGTGTAATGGGCTCCCAGCTGCCCGCGCTTGGCCGGATCGAGGCCGCGCTCGAAGAGCGTGCCGAGGATCGAGGGCTCGACGCTCGACCAGTCGAGCTTCGCGGCCGCACCGAGTGTCGCGAGGTCGTCGGCATCGAGCCGGAGCGTCCGCGCGTCCTCGAACAGCCCGCCGTTGAACCACTGAATCCGCTCGAAACCGAAATGCCCGCCGGTCTTCGCCATCAGGGCGAAGATGGTGCCCAGCTGCTCCTCGAATGCCCCGGGGTCCTGGCGAGTGGCGTCGGTGAGCCGCGAGAAGAGCTGCCGCGGAAGGAGCCCCACGTCCTCGGCGAACAGGCAGAAGAGCAGACGGTTGAGGAAGTGCGCCACCTCGAGCGGGTCGTGTCCGCGCGACTGCAACCGCCCGGCCAGTTCGGCGAACTTCGAGGCCGCCGCCTGCGTCACCTGCTCGGGCGTCTGGTTCGGGCGGAGGTCGTCGGGCGAGGTGAAGACCGCCGTGAGGAGCCGCAGCGGCTCCCTCGGGTCCCGCAGGAGGTCCGAGAGCGTGAAGCTGTAGGTCTGCTTCTTCGTGTTCGTGTAGTTCGTGTGGATCTCGAACCGATCGAGATCGCACACGACCAACAGCGGGGGACTCTCCAACGCCTCGCGGTAGTCGAGCAGCTGCTTGTAGGCCGCGGCCAAATCCTTGCGCTTGCCCTTGTACTCCCACGCGAAATGGTGGCGCTTCCAGACGTCGGCGAACCCCTCGCCGCCGGCGGACTTCCCGGCGCCCTTCTCGAACGCGTACCAGTCGCCGTCGGGGTCCGCCTCGTTGGGCGTGGGCACGCCCAGCATGCGGCAGAGGTCGATGAAGTGCTCCTGCGCGGCGGCGCGCTCGTTGCGGGTGCTGCCGCCCCACTTCGCCGCGAACTCGGACGGAGTCAGGCGCGGCCCCGTCACTTCTTCGCCCCGACCCGCTTCAGGAACTCGGCCTCGCTGATGACCGTGATGCCGAGCCGCTGCGCGTCCTCGAGCTTGCTGCCCGCGCCGGGGCCGGCCACGACCAGCGTGACCTTCTTGCTGACGCCCGAGGTGACCTTGGCGCCCGCGCGCTCGGCGAGCCGCTGCGCGTCCGGGCGCGGCATGGTTTCGAGCCCGCCCGTGAATACGACCGTCTCGCCGTCGAGCGGCTGCGGCCCGCTCGCGCGCACGTCGGCGATCGGGCGCACGCCGGCCTCGAGCAGCCGGGCGATGACCTTGCGGTTGCGCTTGTTCGAGAAGAAGTGGTGGACGCTCTCGGCGACCTCGGGGCCGATGCCGCGGATCTCCTGCAGATCCTCCTCGCTCGCGTCCATGATGCCGGACAGCGCGCCGAAGTGGCCGGCCAGCAGGCCCGCGACGGTGATGCCGACGTGCTCGATGCCGAGCGCGAACAGGAACCGGTCGAGCCGCGGCTTCTTGCTGGCCTCGATGGCGGCCGAGAGGTTCTCGATGGACTTCTCGGCGAAACCCTCGAGCCCGACGAGGTCGATTGGCGTGATGTGGTAGATGTCGGCGAGGTCCTTGATGAGGCCCTTCTCGAGCAGCTGCTTCACCGTCTTGTCGCCCAGCCCGACGATGTCCATGGCGCCGCGCGAGGTGAAGTGCGAGAGGTGGCGCTCGAGCTGCGCGGGGCAGGAGAGGCCGTTCGTGCACAGGTGGTAGGCGCCCTCGCGCACCACGCGCGCCTCGCAGACCGGGCAGGCCTCGGGCATCGTGAACGCCTTCGTGCCCTTCGGGCGCTGGTCCTTGAGCACCTCGACCACTTCCGGAATGACGTCGCCGGCGCGCCGGACGCGGACGGTGTCGCCCACGCGCACGTCCTTGCGCTCGATCTCGTCCTGGTTGTGCAGCGTCGCGCGCGAGACCGTGACGCCCGAGACGTCCACCGGCTGCAGCTGGGCCACGGGGGTGAGCTTCCCGGTGCGGCCGACCTGCACGACGATGTCGAGGACCTTGGTGACCTCCTCGCGCGGCGGGAACTTGAACGCGAACGCGTAGCGCGGCGAGCGCGAGCGCACGCCGAGCCGGGCGTGCGTCGTGCGGTCGTTCACCTTGAGCACGACGCCGTCGATCTCGTAGGGCAGCGCGTCGCGCTTCGCGGCCATCGCCGCGTGGAAGGCGACCGCCGCGTCGATGCCGTCGCAGCGCTTCACGTTCTTCTCGACGTGGAAGCCCCACGCACGCAGCGCATCGAGCAGCTCGAGCTGGGTCTCGAACTCGGCCTCGCCCGGGTCGAGCAGGTCGTAGGCGTAGAAGTCGAGCCTGCGCGACGCGGTGATGGCGGGGTCCAGCTGCCGCACGGTGCCGGCGGCGGCGTTGCGCGCGTTCGCGAACGGCTCCTCGTCGTCCTGGATGAGCCGCTTGTTGAGCGCCTCGAACTCGGGCAGCGGCATCAGCGCCTCGCCGCGCACCGCGAGCCGCCCGCGCAGCCCGGCGGCGGGGCCCTCGGCGCGCAGCCGCAGTGGGATCGCGCGGATGGTGCGCAGGTTCTCGGTCACGTCCTCGCCGGTCTCGCCGTCGCCGCGCGTCGAGCCGCGCACGAGCACGCCGTCCTGGTACACGAGCTCGATGCTGAGCCCGTCGAACTTGGGCTCGGCGGTGTACACGATCTCGCCCGCGAACAGGCCTTCGTCGAGCCCCAGGCCCTTCTTGACCCGGGCGTCGAACTCGCGCGCCTCCGCCTCGTTCATGAGCGAGTCGAGCGAGCCCATCGGCCGGGCGTGTTTCACCTTCTTGAAGCCCGCGCGCAGCGCGCCGCCCACGCGCAGCGTGGGGGAGTCGGCGGGCCGGAGGTCCGGCCACGCTTCTTCCAGGTCCTTCAGCTCGCGGAAGAGCCGGTCGTACGCGGCGTCCGAGATGCTCGGCTTGTCCAGCGCGTAGTAACGCCAGTCGTGCTCGCGGATCTCGGCCGCGAGCTCCTCGATGCGCTTGCGGGCCTGGTCGCGGGTCATGAGCCCCAGGCCTCCGCGAGTTGCAGCACGCGCGCGAACTGCGGCTCGCTGAGCGGCATCACCGACAGGCGCGAGTTGCGCACCAGCTCGGTGGCCTTGAGCACGGGGTCGGTCTTGAACGTCGAGAGCGCGACCGGCGCCGGGAGCGCCTTGCCGGGGACGAGGTCCACGACGGCGCGCCTGGGGTCCTTGAGCTTGGGGTCGGCGTACGGGTCGCCCGCCGCGACCGCCAGCCCGACGACGCGCTTCTCGGCGCCGGTGTGGTAGATCACGACCACGTCGCCCCTCTTCACGCCGCGCAGGTGGATCAGCGCGAGCGCGTTCGAGACGCCTTCCCAGACGACGCGCTTCTCGCGCACGAGGTCGGCGAAGGCGTAGTCCGAGGGTTCGGTCTTGAAGAGCCAGGCGGCCATGGGAGGGGCAGCGTAGTCGCGCCCCGCGGGCCGCCGCAAACGCCGGGAAATGCCCGGTTCTCGCGCCGCGCGCCGGCGGGTGTATCGTCCGCGCACCGGGCGGAGAGGTGACGCCGATGCCGCATCCCCGCAGATCGTTCGAGCCCCGAGCGAGGGCCCTGCTGGCCACGCTCGCGCTGTTCGCCGCGTGCGCCGTGGCGGCCGGTGCGCGGGCCGTCCCGCTGGACGGTTCCTGGACCCAGCTCGGAATCCCGCTGCGATTCCAGGGGCAGTTGCTCTGGGACGGCGCGGGACAGCGTGTCGTGGGGATCGGGGCCGGCGCGATCGGAGCGGCCGACTCGATCGAGGACGCGTGGGAGTTTCGAGAGGCCTCGGGCTGGCGGCGCATCCGGCTGCCACAGCCGCCACCGGAGTTGGCCGGCTTGTTCGGATTGGAGCCGGACCCGGCGGGCGCGAGATTTCTCGCGTTCAAGTACCAGGACAGCTCAACCGATTCGATTCGGCTCTGCACGCTCGAACTGGGCGCAAACCCGGGTTGGAGACTCCTCGACACGCGCTCCTGCGTGCCTCGCGGAGCGCGGCTGCGGAGCCTGGCGCCTGGCGCCCTCTGGGTCTCGGCGTTCGAGTGGCCGGGGCCCCGCATGATGTGGACGCGGTCGCTGGCCGACACCGGCCTGTGGCTTCTGGTGCGCCAGGAGCCTTCGCGGCCCACCGGGTACATCGACGACGTCGTCGATGCGGATCGCGACCGCTGGGTCTACATCCGGCGAGGGGCGGATTCCATCGAGGTCCTGACTTCGCCCCTCTCGAGTGATGGCGATTGGGTGGTGGAGACGACAGGCTCGCCCAATCCGCCCCGGTTGGATCCCTCCATGGTCCTGCCCGATCCCGCTCGCGCCCGGCTGCTGTACTTCGTGTCGCATCCGAGCCGGCCGGACGACCGGCGGGTCTGGTCGCTCGAGCTCGCGGCGACGCCTCGCTGGGTCGATCTCGGCACGACCGACTTCTCGTTCGAGTGGCTCACGCGGGCGGTCGGCTCCGACAGCGTCCTGCTGCATGCGCCGCGCGACCGCGATTACTGGGCCGGTGTCGGGACCCTCGCGTTCGCGCTCGCGAATCCGACGCACGCGCGCCTGCTCTCGGATCCGGTCTGGCCGCCGGTGTCGCTGGCGGGGGTGCTGGTCCAAGACGCACCGAGGGGGCGCTCGCTGCTGGTCGGGGGCATGAAGGGCCAGTTCGGGCTCGGCGCGCCGCTCGATTCGCTCTGGGAACTGCGCCTGAACGGCGATGCCGTGGTCTGGCGGCATCTTCCCATCGAGGGTGCCGGGCCGGTCCCCGAGTACTACTACGTCTGCGCCAAGGACGAGTCCGAGGGCACCCTCTACCTGCTCAACGGATGGACCTATGCCAGCGGTTCGCCAGCGGGCCCGCGTGAACTGTGGGCCTTGCGTCCCGGCCCTCCCGCGCGATGGGACCTGGTGCACAGCGCCGCCGCGGGCGACTGGCCGGTTCTCGACGAACGGCCGGTCTTCCTCTTCGATCCACTTCGCCGCCGGCTCCTCGCGTACAGCTACAGGCCCGGCTCGCCGGCCCTGACCGCGAGCGCCGTCTGGGAGCTTGCGGTGGACAGCCTGCCCTCGTGGAGGCTCACTCTCGCCGAAGGCACGCCGCCGACCTTCTTCGAGGGCGGCACGGCCGCGTTCGATGCCGTTGGCGCGCGCGTCGTCATGCTCGCTGAGAACGGGCAGATCGCCACGCTCGAGACCGGGCCGACACCGCGATGGGTGCTGGGCCATTGCCTGAACCCGGCGGACGGCGGCTGCCTTCAGGTGTATCCCTACATGCGCGGAGTCATCGACCCCGTGGGCCGCCGGCTGCTCGAGATGGGTGGTTTCCAGCAGTTCTGGCCTCATGACGGGTTGGGGCCGGCGATCTACGAGCTGCCTGCGGGCGACTCGCTCGGACCCGCACGACAGCTCGAGGCCCTCGGGTCCCCCGGCAACCAGGGCGCTCCGATGCTGGCCTTCGATGGAAGCCGTGACGCGCTGCTGGTGTTCGGCGACGGCAGCACATTCGGCCCCAGCCTGCAGGAGTTCCGCTTCGACCGCTCGAACCGTCTCGTCGCGACGCCGCGCTCGTTCGCGGCGCTGGGCGACCGCAACACGCTGGCCTGGTCCGCCACGCCGAACGGGACCTTCCGGCTGTGGCGATTCGCGCGCGGCGGACCGTGGACTCCGCTGGCCGACCTGGTCGCCTCGGCGGGTGGCGATCTGGCGTTCGACGACCGCGCGGTCGAATCGGGCGTGCGGTACGGCTACCGGCTGACGGCGGCGGGCTCGCCTTCGGAACCTTCGGGGGCGGACGTGTGGATCGTCACGGCCACCGGTGGCGCGTTCGCGCTCACCGCTCCCTGGCCGAACCCGGTGCGCGGCGCGCTGAACGTCGCGTTCACCAGCGCCGTCGCGTCGCCGGCCGAACTCGACCTGTTCGACGTCGCCGGCCGGCGCGTGTGGTCGCGCCGCTGGGCGTCGCCGGCGCCGGGGCCGCACCACGCCGTGATCGCCGCGGGCGAGTTGCAGCGCGCGGGCCTCTACTTCCTGCGCCTGCGGCAGGCGGGGCTCGCCGCGACGCGCCGCGTCGTGCTCGCCCCCTGAGCGCGCGAAGGCCCGCGCCGGGCGTGCCGGCGCGGGCCGCGCGCGTCGCTTCGTCCCGCCTCTACGGCCACGCCAGCGCGGCCACGCTCACCATGCTGGTGTCGCGCTCGTCGCTCTGGGCGTAGCCGAGCGCGCGGCCGGCGCCGGGGGCGGCGGCGCGCAGCATGACGTAGGTGGGCGCGAAGCCGCAGATGCGCGTCGCGTCGTCCTGCTCGGAGATGCGCGCGAACCACGCCTCGGCGTCGCCCGCCGCGGCGGCGGCGATCGCGGCCTCGTCCACCTTCCTCACCTCGGTCTTGATCTCCTCCGTGAGGCGCGGGTCGCCGAAGCGCGGGCCGACGTGCGAGAAGTCCACGCCCGCCACGTACACGGTCGTCCCGCCGAGTTCCGATTCGGCCTCGCGCAGCGCGGCGACGAGCGCCTCGACCGAGGCCTCCTCGCGCGGCGTGCGGCCCTCGTCGAGCAGGGTGTAGAAGCCGCCGCACAGGATGGGCACGATCGTGAAGGGCGACGCCCCGAGCCGCTTCTGCAGGTAGAGCACCTCGAACTCGATCGAGTGCTCCTCGCGGTGCGACAGCTCGCCTCGGTAGGCGCCCTCGCCGAGCTTCGCCGCGACCCGGTCCACGAACGCGGTGTCGGTCACGGCCTTGCCGAGCGGCGTCTGGAAGTGCTTGCGCGTGAGCGCGAAGAAGTCGCCCACGAGGTTGTGGCCGGTGCCGAGGATCACGACGCGCAGCGGCGCGGGCGGGGGCACGGGGATCTCGAGGAAGGCGCGGGCCATGAGCGGGCCCTCGCGGCGCGGGTCGAGGTGCGGCGCGAGCACGGCGCGCGGCAGCGCGCCGTCCGCGGCCGGCGCGCCCTCGGCCGCGCGGGCGGTGGCGGCGGCCGCGAAGTGCTCGTCGAGCATGGCCTCGAGCGCCTCGCGCTCGGCGGGGTAACTGACGCCTTCCAGCGCGGCGGGCCGGATCTCGAGCGCGTGGTACTGCGCGCGCGCCTCGGCGAGCGCGCGCTCGAAGCGCGGCGACTCGAGCATGAGCATCTCGTCGAGTTGCGCGATGAAGTCGCGGATCATGTTGCCGACCCGCAGGTCCTTGCTCTCGCGCATGACCGCGGCGCTGATGTCGGTGAGCGAGACGGTGCCGTCCAGCAGTTGCAGGATGGCGAGCGCTTCCATGCCGAGCACGGGCTGGCCGGGGATGATGCCCACCGGGTCGTTCACCACCAGCAGTTCGCGCTCGCCGTCGCGCACGGGCAGGATCATCAGCCGCCGCAGGCGCGGGTACTCGGGCAGCTCGTCGGCGCTCTCGCGCACGGTGCCGGGCGGCAGGATGATGCGCGGCTTCTCGGCCGCCTCGGACTCGGCGCCGGGGATGATGAGTCGCGGCCTGGGCTTCGGATCGTCGGGGGTGAGCGACATGGGACTCCCGTGGAGGTCGGTCGAAATCGGCGGGCGCGCAGTCTAGCCGATTCGCGGGCGCGGCGGGGCAGGGCGTCGCGGCCGCGCGGCGGCGCGGGACGCTCGCCGGCGGCCCTCGCCCGCGCGCTCACCGCCACCCGGCGGCCGGCGCCGGCCTGGCTTCAGCGCCGGCCGGGCCAGCGGGCCGCGATGCCGCCCGCGAGGCCGTACTGCTCGACGCCCCCGAAGCACGCGCGCACGTGCAGCGCCGCCTCGGGCGTCAGCCAGACGCGGCCCCGCCCACCGAACACCGTGCCGTCGAAGGGCCCGAGGAGCCCGAGCGAGGGGCCCAGTTCGAGCCAGGGCCTGGGGCGCACCATGAACTCGAGCGACAGGTTGCCCATCTGCTGGAGCGGCAGGTCCTCCATGAACCGGATCGCGAACGAGGTGCTGTCGCGCGAGCCGAACCGCAGGTGGCCGCTCACGTCGTAGCCGGTCCGCTCCTCGCCGCCGGAGGCGAACCGGTGCTCGGCGCGCAGCCAGCCGAGGCCGAAGCCCACCGGCCCGGGCTCGTAGGCGAGGTAGGGGTTCACGTAGCGGTTGGTGAGCGAAGCGCCCGGGTATGCGACCGAACCGCCGTAGGGCTCGTACTCCGTGCGCGGATTCTGCTTCTCGCGCACCTGCCCGCCGCGGACGCCGACCACGATCCCGTTGCCCGTCTCGTGCTCGATCTCGAGCGCGCCGCCGCGCA
>CAZUEM010000042.1:0-14348 GCA_964619155.1 uncultured bacterium | reverse complement strand
CGATTGCCGCAATATGCGCGCGCCATGACGACTCAGGCGATGGGCAAGCTGCTCGATTCCTATCTCAACGACCTCGAAGGCCAGCCCGGCTTCTGGCGGGGCGTGCGCAACGACGTGCCGGTGTTCGTGTTCAGCGACGACGAGCACGACCGCATGCGCATCATGTCGCCCATCGGCGTGGTCGAGCAGCTCGAGCCGGACCTGCTGCACGTGCTGCTGCAGGCCAACTACGACCGCGCGCTCGACGCCCGCTACGCGATGCGGGGGAACGAGCTGTGGTCGGTCGTGGTGCACCCGCTCGCGACCCTGGCGACCGACGACCTGCCGGCGATGTTCGACCAGGTCACGACGCTCGTGAAGAACACGGGCTCGACGTTCGCCTCGACCGAGCTCGTCTTCCGTTCCTTCCCGGCCGACCAGATCGTCATCGAGACCGAGGACGACGACGACGAGGAGGACGAGGAGGACGGCGAGGCGAACGGCGAGGCGGACGGCGACGAGGACGAAGGCGAGGCCGGGCGGCGATGAATCCCGCGAACGGCGCCGTCCCCGCGATCGGCATCGACGTGCGCGTGGACCGTGCGACGGTCCTGCCGGGCCGCGCCTGGTGCGCCGAACGGCCGCGCGCCGTGGTCGGCGTCGTGCACGGCCTCGGCGAGCACAGCGGGCGCTACGCGGCGCTCGCCGCCGAACTGGTGCGCGCGCGCTGCACGGTGGTGGCGCTCGACCTGCCGGGCCACGGCGAGGCGCCGGGCCCGCGCGGCGACATTCCGTCCTGGACCACGGTGCGCGACCAAGTGGTGCCGGCGCTGTTCACGGCGACGCGCGGCCTGCCCGACCAGCCCGCCGAACTGCCGCGCATCCTGCTCGGCCACAGCATGGGCGGCGTGATGGCGCTCGACTACGCGCTCGCGCACCCGCGCGAGCTGCTGGCGGTGGTGGTGAGCGCGCCGGCGCTGCGCTCGGCGATGCCGCCCTGGTGGAAGCTGGCGCTCGCCAACGTCGCGCGCGCCACGGCGCCGAGCACGGGGTTCCCGAACGGTCTCGACCCCGACGGCCTCTCTCGCGACCCCGAGGTGGTGAAGGCCTACCGCGACGACCCGCGCGTGCACGACCGCATCAGCCCGCGGCTCTACTTCGCGTTCAACGAGGCGCGCCAGCGCTGCATGCGCGAGGCGCGCACGCTGCAGGTGCCGGCGCTCGTCCTGCAGGGCATGGCCGACCGGCTCGTGGAGCCCAAGGGCGCGCTCGAGTTCGCGGGCGCCTGCCCGCACGGCATGATGCGGTTCGTGACGCTCAAGGACGTCCACCACGAGATCTTCAACGATCACGGCCGCGAGGCCGTGATCCGCGACGTCGCGGCCTGGCTGGACGCCGTGCTGGTGGTATGAGCGTCGAGGGCCTGGTCGTCTCGGTGCGCACGGGCCGCGTCCGCGAGCTGCCGCGTCCGGAGTGGGATCACCACGAGCAGCGCTCGTGGCGCTCGGCGTACGGCAAGGACGAGCGCGCGGGCCGCGTGCGCGTGACCGCGCTGGGCCTCGAGGGCGACGAGCAGGCCGACACGGCCGTCCACGGCGGGCCGCAGATGGCGGTGCTGGCCTACGCGGCCGGGCACTACGTCCACTGGCGCGCGGTGCCGGGCCTGGAGCGCATGGGCCCGGGCGGCTTCGCCGAGAACCTGACGGTGCAGGGCCTCGACGAGTCGGCGGTGTGCATCGGCGACGTGTTCGAGGCGGGCGAGACGCGGCTCCAGGTTTCGCAGCCGCGCGGGCCGTGCGCGGCGATCTCGCGGTGGTGGAACGAGCCGAGCATGGTGAAGCTGGCGACGGACTCGGCGCGCATCGGCTGGTACCACCGCGTCCTGCGCGAGGGCACGGTCGCGGCGGCCGACGCGTACTGGCTGGTCGAGCGCCCGCGCCCGGAGTGGACGGTGGCGCGCGTCTTCCGCCTGCGCACGGGGCTCGATCACGACGAGGCGGCGCTGCGCGCGCTCGCCGAGCTGCCCGAGCTCTCGCCCGAGTGGCGGGAGCACATGCGGAAGCGGCTCGCGACGGGCTGAAGCGCTCGTCACGAGTCGTACTTGCGAGGCTCCCTCCGGCAACGGCGTGGACTTCGGCGGGCACGACGTCCACGGAGGGCCTGCGGCAAGAACTTCTTGACGGCGACACCGACGGACGTGAGTCTGCTGTTCCGTCGCCCCCGGGAGGAGACCCTGTGAGCCTGCGCGAGTTCCTGATGCACCTGCGCGCCGCCCGCTCGGCCAGCACGAGTCCGGCCGGCTCGCGCGTGCGTGGCCATGTCATGCCCGGTGGCAGCATTCGCTACGAAGAGGCGGAGCTGTTGAGATCCGTCGAAGTTCGCGAGCTGATCCGCAAGCTCGCCTCCATGCCCGAGGTGACCGATCCTTCGCCCCCCGCCGGCGCGCCGGAGGGCGAAGGTCATGGGTGACCTGGAACCGTTCCTCATCCTGTTCCCGGTCGTCGGCGGCTATCTCGCACAGCAGCTCTGCCACTTCACCCGTGAGCGGTCGCATACCCGCGCCTGGGAGCAGAACCTCCTGGAAGCGACCGTGGCCGGCGCCGCGTTCTTCGTCGTGGCGCGACTGCTGGACTGGGCCGGGGGGCTCTGGGCTCCCGAACAGCGCGTCGGACTCAGTCAATGGATCCACGCGGTGATGCCGCTCGACTTCGCGGGCTCGTACGCCCTGACCGCCGCCATCGCCGTGAGCGCCTCGCTCCTGTTCAACCACCTCTTCCTGGATCAGCGAGCGTCCGTTCACTTCGTGGTGACGGCGTACGGAGGCGACCTGGCGCGGTTGTTCCTGAAGGCGGGTGAGGGTGTGACGCCGGTGATGGTCACGCTCCGGAATCGCAAGGTCTACGTGGGGCTCATCCTCGAAACCATCCGCCTGCTGCGTGAGGACGGCTACGTCCACCTGCTTCCCGTATTGAGCGGGTACCGGGAGCAGGACTCGCTGCGCATCCGGATGACGACGCCGTACTGGAGGCTCTATGCCGACATGGCGACCGTGGCGGCGCGCAGGCTCGACGGGCGCAGATCCATCGCCGAGACACCCGGCGAGATCGCGTCTCGAAGCGGATTCGGTGTCGTCGTCCCGATCGACCAGATCGACTCGGCGTCCCTGTTCGACCAGGAGGTCTTCGGGCGGTTCCAGACGCTCGGAGGGGAGACCTCGCCGCAAACGGGGCCGGCCGAGCCCGCGCGCTAGCCGAGCAGCCGCTCCAGCGCCGCCCGCCAGCGGGCGAACTCGTGGCGGCGCCAGGCGGCGGTGCGCCCGGGGCGGAACTCGCGTTCCAGCCGCCGAGCGTGGTCCAGCTCGCGGGGCGAGCGCCAGAACCCGGTCGCGAGGCCGGCCAGCATGCCGGCCCCGAGCGCGGTGGTCTCGGTCACGCGCGGGCGCCGCACGGGCACGCCGAGCAGGTCGGCCTGCATCTGCATGAGCAGCGCGTTCGCCGTCGCGCCGCCGTCCACCTGCAGCGCGCGCAGCCGCGCCCCGGCGTCGCGCGCCATGGCCTCGACCAGGTCGGCGCTCTGGAACGCGATGGCCTCGAGCGCGGCGCGCGCGACGTGCGCGCGGGTCGTGCCGCGCGTGAGGCCGGTGAGCGCGCCGCGCACGCCGGGGCGCCACCACGGCGCGCCCAGGCCGGCGAACGCGGGCACGAGCACGACGCCGCCCGAGTCGGGGACGCTCCGCGCGAGCGCCTCGCTCTCGGCGGCGCCCCCGAGGATGCCGAGGCCGTCGCGCAGCCACTGGATCGCGGCGCCGGCGATGAACACGCTGCCCTCGAGCGCGTAGGCGGCCTCGCCGCGCGGGCCGCAGGCGACGGTGGTGAGCAGCCCGGCGCGCGAGGCCACGGGGCGCGAGCCGGTGTGCAGCAGCAGGAAGCAGCCGGTGCCGTAGGTGTTCTTCGACTGCCCGGGCCGCACGCAGCCCTGCCCGAAGAGCGCGGCCTGCTGATCGCCGGCGACGCCCGCGACGGGCACGCCGTCGGGCAGCAGCCGCAGACCGCGCGTCGCGCCGAACGAGCCCGACGAGGGGCGCACCTCGGGCAGCACGTTCGCGGGCACGCCGAAGCGCGCGAGCAACGCGCTTTCCCAGCGCAGCGAGCGCAGGCCGAACAGCATCGTGCGCGAGGCGTTCGTGGGATCGGTGGCATGCACCGCGCCGCCCGTCAGCTTCCAGGTGAGCCAGGCGTCCACGGTCCCGAACGCGAGCCGCCCGGCGCGCGCGAGCGCGCGCGCCTTCGCGTGGTGCGCGAGCAGCCACTCGAGCTTGGTGGCGGAGAAGTAGGGGTCGCAGACGAGCCCGGTGGCGCGGCGGATGGCGGCGGCGTGGCGGCGCTTGAGCGCCTCGCAGCGCTCGGCGGTGCGGCGGTCCTGCCAGACGATCGCGCGCGCCACGGGCTCGCCGGTGCGGCGGTCCCACAGCACGACGGTCTCGCGCTGGTTCGTGACGCCGATCGCGGCGACCGCGCCGCGCGGCGCCTTCGCGGCCGCGAGCGCGCGCGGCACGGCGTGTTCGACGCTCGCCCAGATCTCGTCGGGGTCGTGCTCGACCCAGCCGGGCCTCGGGAAGTGCTGCGGCAGCTCGGCGTAGCCGCGCCCGCGCACGGCCCCGCGGCGGTCGAGCACCAGCGCGGTGGTGCCGGTGGTGCCCTGGTCGATGGCGAGCACGAACGTTTCTTTCACGGCCGGCCTCCCTGCGTGGTCCCGAGCGCACGGGCGATCAGCTCGTCGCCCTCGCGCACCGTCTGCTCCCAGCGGTCCAGCTCCTCGCGCTCGCGCTCGGGCGTCCAGCCGAGCCGCCGCGCCATGCCGGCGGCGACCTCGGGCGCGACGCCGAGGCCGCGGTCGTCGTCCAGCCAGTGCGCGCTGCGCCGCCGCAGCACGTCGGCGAGCGAGCGCGCGAACTCGTGCTCCGCCGCGTGCGCGCCGAGCGCCGACGGGTCGCCGCCGGCGGCGAACGGCGAGGGCAGCGGCGCGGCGTCGGGCGCGAGCGCGGCGCCGCCGCGCCCGAGCAGCGGCGCGACCGCCTCGAGCGCGTGCCGCGCCATCACCCGGAACGTCGTGTACTTGCCGCCCGCGATCGTGACGACCGCGCCTTCGGCCACGACCCGGTGCTCGCGCGAGGCGCTGCCCACGGCGCCGCCCGAATCGAGCAGCGGGCGCACGCCCGCGAACGCCGCGAGCGGGCGCGCCGAGGCGGCGGCCGGCAGCACGCGCGCGACCTCGCCCGCGAGGTAGCGGATCTCCTCCTCGGACGGTTCGCAGTCGCCGGGCGCGGGCGGCGTGGCGGTCTCGACCTCGGTGGTGCCGACGAGCGAGCGGCCCGCGAACGGCACGACGAAGAACGCCCGCCCGTCCGAGGCGGCGGTGACGAGCACGCCGTGGCCGCGCGTGAGCGCGGGGTAGACGAGGTGGGTGCCGCGCGAGGGCCGCAGCAGGGGCCGCGGGTCGGGCGCCCCCGGCGCGAGCGTGCGCGCGAGCGCGGTGCGCGTCGCGTCGGCCCACGAGCCCGTGGCGTTGACGATCGCGCGGCAGCGCAGCTCCTCCTCGGCGCCGCTCTCGCGGTCGCGCACCGCGAGCGCCAGTTCGCCCGGCGCGCCGGGCGCGGGGCGCGCGACGAGCAGCTCGGCGCGCGTGCGGATCACGGCGCCGTGCGCGGCGGCGTCGCGCGCGACCGCGATCGCCAGCCGCGCGTCGTCCATGACGCCGTCGGAGTAGAGCCCCGCGCCGAGCAGCCCCTCCGGCGCGAGGCCCGGCTCGAGCGCCCGCGCGTCGCGCGCGCTCGCCCAGCCGTGCGCGCTCCAGTCCGAGCGGCCGGCGAGTACGTCGTAGAGCATCAGCCCCGCCCGCAGACGCCAGGGCGAGAGCCGCCCGCCGCGCGCGAGCGGCACCAGGAAGCGCACCGGGTGCGCGAGCGCGGGCGCCATGCGCGCGACGGCGGCGCGCTCGGCCAGCGCCTCGCGCACGAGCGCGAAGTGCCCGTGCTCGAGGTAGCGCAGGCCGCCGTGCAGCATGTGGCTCGAGGCGCTGCTCGCGCCGGCGGCGAGGTCGTCGCGCTCGAGCAGCGCCGCCGACCAGCCGCTCCGGGCGGCGAGGCGCGCGATCGCGAGCCCCGTCACGCCGCCGCCCAGGACGACGAGGTCGAACGTCACCCGCGCTCGTCTTCGGACGCGCCCAGCGCCTCGTCGAGCATGCGCTCGAGGTCGCCGAACTTCGCGCGGTAGTCCACCTGCGAGCGCGCGATGACGTCGCGCGCGGTCTCGGCGCCGTAGACGCCGGCCAGCTCGACGCGCGCGCCGGCGGAGCCGGGCATGTCCTTGTAGGTGAGGAAGTAGTGCTGGATGCGGTCCACCAGCACGGGCGGGCAGTGCTCGATCTCGGTCCAGCCCTCGTAGGTCGGATCGCTCTCGAGCACGGCGATGATCTTGTCGTCCACCTCATCGCCGTCGAACATCCGCAGCCCGCCGATGGGGCGCGCGCGCACCATGAGGCCGCCGTGGTTGATCGAGCGCTCGGTGAGCACGCACACGTCGAGCGGATCGTTGTCGCCGCGCAGGCCGGTCCGGCCCGAATCGCGCGCGGCCAGCGCCGCGACGGTCTCGCCGCAGAGCGTGCGCGGGATGAACCCGTAGGGCTCGGGCGAGAGGCTCGAGTAGCGCTGCGGGCGGTCGAGCTTGAGGATGCCGCTGCGCTTGTCGATCTCGTACTTCACCGTGTCGGCGGGCACGAGCTCGATGTAGACGGTGACCACCCCGGGGGCCTGCGGCCCGGCGGAGAGGCCGTGCCAGGGGTGGGCCTGGTAGAGCAGCGAGAGCAGCCGCGCGGGGTCCTCGGGTCGAACGTTCATCACGGTGTTCCCTTCGTGCCGGGGGACACGGCGCGCGCGGGCGCGGCCGGCTTGGGCCCCAGCGTCCATTTCGTGAGCCAGTCGAGGTGGAACTGCATGGCCGCGCGCTGGTGGCGCGGGTCGAACGGCAGGTGCGGCTGGTTCGGCAGCATGAGGAAGTCCGTCGGCACGCCGCGCCGCTCGAGCGCGCGCCAGAAGGCCAGCGCCTGATCGGGCGGCACGCGGCGGTCCGCCGAGCCGTGCACGAACGCGGTCGGCGTGGTCACGTTCCCCGCCCGGTAGAACGGCGAGCGCTCCACGTAGGCGGCCGGGTCCTCCCAGGGCCAGCGGCCGAGGTACCAGCGCGACAGCTCGGGCACGTCGCTCGCGAGCGCGGCGCCCAGGTCGGCCATGCCGGCGCCGATCACGGCGGCGCGGAACCGCCCGGTGCGCGTGACGATGCAGCCCGCGAGGTAGCCACCGTACGACCAGCCGCACACCGCGAGCCGTTCGGGATCGGCGAGCCCGAGCCGCGCGAGTTCGTCCACGCCGGAGAGCACGTCGTCGAGGTCCCGGCCCGCCCAGTCGCCCACGATCGCGCCGCGGAAATCCGCCCCGTAGCCGCCGCTCCCGCGCGGGTTGGGGAGCAGGACGGCCCAGCCCGACTGCGCGAGGAGCGCGTAGGGGTAGACGGGATTGCCGGGCGTGAACGAGGCGACGTGGGCCCAGGCGGGCCCGCCGTGGATCATGACGAGCAGCGGCGGTGCGCCGCGCGCGGGGGCGACGGGCTCGATCAGCAGCCCTTCGATCTCGCGCCCGTCGGTCGCGCGCCACTTCACGACGCGCTTGGGCAGTACGCGCAGCGCCGCGGCCTCGGGGTTGGCGTCGGTGAGCGCACGGCCCTCGCGTTCCGGCGACCGGCGCACCCACAAGTCCGCGGCTCGCGCCGGGTCCTCGTGCGTCCACGCCAGCACGGTCCCGTCGCCGCCCAGGCTCGGCTCGGCGTCCACGCCCGCCGACTTCGACACCGCGAGGGCGGGCTGGCGGTCCATGAACGCGCGGAACAGGCGCTCGTCCGTGCGCCACGTCGCGACGAACAGCAGCGACCGGCCCCCGGGCTCCCAGAGCGGGCCGGCGCCCTCGCGCACGCCCCGGGCCTGCTCGTCGAACCCGGGCGTCAGGTCGGCGGGCTCGCCGCCCTCGGTGGGAACCACGAAGACGTGGCGGTTCGCCCACCAGGCCGCGGGCCCGCCCGCCTGTCCGACGAAGGCCACGCTGCGGCCGTCGGCCGAGAAGGCCGGCGCGGCATCCTCGCCCGGCCGCCTGACCAGCGGCCTGGGCTCTCCGCCCTCGGCGGGCACGATCCAGAGGTCGGCTTCGAGCAGGCCGGCCGGCTCGGGCGTGGGTTGGGAGGAGAACGCCACGCGGCGGCCGTCGGGCGAGATCGAGAAGCCGGTGACGTGATGCGCGCCGCCCGCAATCCGGCGCGTGGCGCCGCTCGCGAGCTCCACGCGCCACAGGCGGTGCCACGGCAGGTGCGCGCGCGGCGAGCCCGCGCCCGCGGAGCGGCGCAGGGCGGCGGAAGTATCGGCCTCGGACTCGGGGGAGACGAACACGACGAAGCGGCCGTCGGCGCTCCACTGCGGCGCGTACGCGCCGCCGGGCGCGCGGGCGAGCGGCGCGGGTTCGCCGCCGCCCGCGGGCAGCAGCCAGAGCTGGCTCGCGCCGGGCGATGCGCTCGCGGCGCCCGGCCAGGCGCGGTCGGAGAGGAACGCGATGCGGCCGCCGTCGGGCGACCAGCGGGGGCACTCGTCGCGTCCGGCGCCCCCGGTGAGGCGGCTGGCCTCGCCGGTCTCGACCGAGACCCGCCAGATCGCCGAAGCGCGGTGCGCCCCGCCCGGCGCGAGCTCCTCGACGACGTAGGCGACCCAGCGGCCGTCGGGCGAGACCTGCGGGTCGGACACGCGCCGAAGCCGCTGGATCGCATCGGCCGTCCACGGCGCCTCGCCCGCGGTCGCGCCGGGGGCCAGCGACACCAGGACGAGCGTGGCGAGTACGAGGGCTCTCAAACGGGTCGTCTCCGGTCCATCGGGGATTGCAGGCTCGTCGCGGAACATACCGCAGCGGGGCGCGGCCGCACGAAGCGGGCGTTGCCGGCCGGGCGTGCACCGGACGGGGCGCGCGCGCATCGAACGGCCCGTGAACGCCGAACTCCCGACCCCGGAGCGCCCCGAGATGACCCCCCTCAAGATCCTCGCCATCCCCGGCAGCCTGCGCCGGGGCTCCTACAACCGCGCGCTCGCGCGCGCCGCCGCCGAACTCGCGCCCCCGGGCGCCTCGGTCGAGATCGCCGAGATCCGCGACCTGCCGCTCTACGACGAGGAGGTGAACGCCTCCGGCCCGCCGCCCGCGGTGCTCGACCTCAAGCGCCGGATCGCCGAGGCCGACGCGGTGTTCATCGCCACGCCCGAGTACAACCACGGCGTGCCCGGCGTGCTCAAGAACGCCATCGACTGGACGAGCCGGCGCCCGAACCAGCCGTGGAAGGGCAAGCCGGTGGCGATCGCCGGCGCCTCCGACGGCGGCTTCGGCACGGTGCGCGCGCAACTCGCGCTGCGGCCGATCCTCGCCGCCATGGACGCGCGCGTGGTCGAGAACCCCGAGGTGCACGTCTCGCGCGCGCAGGAAAAGGTGGACGCCGAGGGCCGGCTGGCGGACGAGCCGACGCGCGAGAAGCTGCGCAAGCTGCTCGAGGAGCTGGTCGCGCGCGTACCGGCGCGCCACCCCGCGTAGCGGCACGGCAGCGCGCACGCGAAACGGCCGCCCGGCGGTGTCCCGCGGGGCGGCCGTCGCGTCCGGGACGGGCCTACTTGAGGCCCGAGAGTACGTGCAGGTCCACGAGGTGCATGTAGTAGACGTAGCCGTGGGCCGAGCCGTCGGCGTTCGTGCGCACGCGGCCGATGCGGAAGATGCCGGTGGGGTCCGGCGGGGCGATCTCGCGCCACAGCACGCGCTCGCCGGTCTCGACGTCCACGCGGTGGATCTTCGCGGGCATCTCGTTCAGCCGGTAGACGAGCAGCGAGCGGCCGTCGGGCAGCCAGCGCACGATGCGGTCGGTGCGGTCGAGCATCGCCAGCGGCCGCGGCGGGCTGCCGTCGATGGGGTAGACCCAGTGGTCGTGGTCGGCGTTCAGGCCCGAGACCTCGGCGCCGTTCGGCAGCAGCCGCAGCTCGAGGTAGTCCATGCCCTCGGGCGTGAACGGCTCGGCCGCGCCGGTCTCGATGTTCACGCGGTAGATGCGGATGCCGCGGCCCGGCTCGTGCCCGGTCGCCGCGAGGTGGACCTGGTCGGGCAGCCACACGGCGTGGTGCAGCAGCAGGTTCTCGCACGGGATGGGCCGCGACTCGCCGACTCCGGTCGGCAGGATGTACATGCGGCCCTGCTCGCCGGGACGCGCGGAGCTGCCGACCACCCACTGCCCGTCGGGCGAGATGGACCGGCCGGTGCCCTCGCCGAGGCGGATCGCGGGCGAGCCGTCCATGGGGCGCAGGTAGACCGAGCCGGTCTCGCCGCCGCCCTCGGCGCTCTCGTCGAACAGGATCATCTGGCCGTCGGTCGAGATGTCCTGCAGCAGCGACCAGTCGAGCCACGAGACGTCGTGCTCGCGCTCCTGGCCGGGTGCGAGCAGGTTGATGCCCGCGCGCTCGGTGCCGTGGCCGACGAGCACGCGGCCGTCGCGGGCGATGTCGTGCAGGGTCAGGTTGCTGGCGAGCTGCAGCACGTGGCGCAGCTTGCCGTCGAGCGAGACGGCGAACAGCCCGCGCGCCGCGCCGTGGCGGTCGGCGGTGAACCACACCTCCTGGCCGCTCGGCGCCCAGGCGATGCCGCGGATGGTGCCCCAGCCGTCGCTCAGCACGCGGCGCTCGCCCTTGCGGTCCACGACCGAGATCGCGCCCGAGTCGGTGCCGCGGGAGGGATGGTCGGTGAGGCAGATCCTCTGGCCGTCGGGCGAGACGCGCATCTGCCCGATCCAGCCGGCGGTCTGGTAGAGCACGTTTCCGACCGGGTACTCGAGCCGGATCATGCCCTGCTTGCTGCGCACGACCGCGAAGTTCTGGCCGTCGGGCGCCCAGTCGGCGGAGTGGACGTCGTTGAGCAGCTCGCGCGCCGCGCCGCCCAGCGTCGAGACGCGGGCGAGCGTGCCGCGGCGGTCGAACGAAGTGACGAACTCGGTGCGCAGCATGACGGCCATCTCGTTCGTGGCCGAGACGCTGAGCAGGTCGCCGTCCTTGAAGCCGATCGAGCGGCCCTCCGGGTTGCCGAGGTGCGACCAGAACAGCTCGAGCGGCTTGCCCTCCCAGCTCGCGCTGTACACGACCGAGTGCGCGTCGGGCGTGAAGCGCGCCGACCAGATGACGCCGCGGCGGAACGTGACGCGCTGGAAGCCGACGCTCTCGACGTGCGCCGGCTCGCTCGCGGCCGCCGCGCCGGCGCCCGACGTGAGCGAGCGCCCCACCGCGTCGAGCGCGAACGCCAGGTCGCGCGCGGACTCGAAGCGGTCGCCCGGCGCCTTCTCGGCGCAGCGGCGGAGCAGCGCGCCCAGCGCGGGCGCGCGCATTTCGACGGCCGGGTCGAGCGGCGGCAGCTCCTCGCGGACGATGGCGGCCATGCTCTCGACCGCCGACTCGCGGTGGAAGGGCGGCCGCCCGGTCAGCACCTCGTGCAGCACGCAGCCGAGGGCGAACACGTCGGCGCGGTGGTCGGCGGCCTCGCCGCGCACCTGCTCGGGTGCCATGTAGCCCACGGTGCCCATGACGCGGCCCATCTCGGTCATCGCCGTGGCGACGAGCGAGTCGGCCTCGCCGCCGGGGCGGCCTTCGCCGCGCACGAGCTTGGCGAGGCCGAAGTCGAGGATCTTGGCGTGGCCGTCGTTGGTGACGAACAGGTTCTCGGGCTTGAGGTCGCGGTGGACGATGCCCTTGGCGTGCGCGGCCGCGAGGCCGTGCGCGACCTGCACCCCCAGCTCGAGCGCCTTGCGCACCGGCAGGGGGCCGTCGGCGAGCCGCGCCCGCAGGGTGTGGCCCTCGAGCAGCTCGGTGACGACGAACGGCGAGCCCTCGTGGGTGCCGACGTCGAAGATGGCGACGATGTTGGGGTGGTTGAGCGCTCCCGCGGCGCGGGCTTCCTGGTCGAAGCGGCGCAGCCGCTCGGGGTCGGAGGAGTAGGCGGCGGGGAGGACCTTGATGGCGACGTCGCGGCCGAGGCGGGTGTCGCGGGCGCGGTAGACCTCGCCCATGGCGCCCTTGCCGAGCAGGCCGGCGATCTCGAAGCGGTCGATTCGGGTTCCGGTCTCGATGGACATGGCGGGCGAATCTCCCATGCGGGCGCGGAACCGGTCGAGGGAAATGTCGCCGCGCGTCAGGATTTCGGCGTCGCGGCGGGCGCGGGCGGCGGCGTCTTGGGGCGCGGGAACTGGTTCAGCATCGGGTCCACGGGCGTGAACCGCGCGATGCCGGCCGCCTTCTCGCGCTTGACGACGGCGCGCAGCGACGGGGGCCCGAACTTCTCGAGGAACGGCAGCACGCCGCCGGGGCCGCCGCCGAAGTCCACGAGCCGCTCGCCGAGGTAGTTGGAGACCAGCAGCTTCTTCGAGACGGGGTCGGCCGAGGCCATGCGCGAGTGGGCGAGCGCCGTGCGCGTCGCCAGGTCGAGCTGCGCGTCGAGCGACTCGGCCTTGAACGCGCGCGGCGCGAGCGGCGGCCCGCCGATCGAGCCGCGGCAGAGCGCGAACATGAGCCGCGGATCGCCGGCGACGCGGCGAGGCTCGATCACGGGCGTCGTGTCGCCGTAGACGAAGCGCCGCTCGAACTCGGTCATCGAGTACGACCGGCCCTCGACGGTGGCGACGAGCGCGTCGAAGAAGCGGCCGTCGCCGCTCGACATCTGGTCCACGCTCTCGTAGCGCTGGAACTGCCGCCGCGGCACCAGCAGCAGCAGCGTCGCGCGCTCGACGACGAGGAAGTTGTAGGTGTTGATCGCCCACGCCAGCCGCTCGCGCTCGCCCATCCCCGAGGGCCGCGCCTCGAGGAGCTGCGCGTGGACGGCCTCGAGACGGTCGGAGCGCTTCTTCGTCCAGATGCCCTCGTCCACGTAGAGCTGTTCGTAGTCGAAGCGCGTCTCGGCCGGCTGGCCCTTGCCGCCCATGCGGACGAGGTAGCGGTCGAGCAGCGCCTGCCAGCCCGAGGCGTCGGCCGACTGGGCGGAGGCCGGGAGCGCGGGCAGCAGCGCGATCGCCGCGAGCGCGGCGGCGAGCAGGGCGCGGCGGGGGGCGGGGACGGAGACCGGGGGAGTGCCGTGGGTGACCATGGGCGAAAACTCTACCGTGCGGGCGCGGGCGCGCGGAAGGGCGCGATGGGGACGTGACGACTTCTTTGCTTCGCGGCCCCGCGCTAAGGTCCGGGCGCGGCCATTCCGCAGCACCGTCCCCCACCCGGAGCCCCAGATGAACTACCGCAGCCTCGGCCGGTCCGGCCTCAAGGTGTCCGAGATCTCGCTCGGTTCGTGGACCACGTACGGCGGTTCGGTCGGCACGGACGACACGGTGCGCATCGTGCGCCGGGCGTTCGACGCCGGCGTGAACCTGTTCGACACCGCGGACGTGTACGTGAAGGGCGGCGCCGAGCGCGCGCTCGCGGAGGCGATCCGCGACCTGCCGCGCGAGCAGCTGGTGATCGCGACCAAGTGCATGGGCCGCGTCTGGGACGGCCCGCTCGGGCGGGGCCTGTCGCGCAAGCACATCTTCGATGCCTGCGACCAGAGCCTGAGGCGCCTCGGGCTCGACTACCTGGACCTCTACCAGTTCCACGCCCCCGACGCCGAGACGCCCATCGAGGAGTCGCTGCGCGCGTTCGAGGACCTGGTGCGGTCCGGGAAGGTGCGCTACGCCGGGTTCTCGAACTTCGATCACCAGCCGAAGCTCGCGGCCGAGGTGGCCGCGAGCCAGAAGCGCGAGGGCTGGACGCGCATGATCTCGTCGCAGCCGCGCTGGAACCTGCTCGACCGCCACGTCGAGAAGGAGCACGTCGCGTACTGCCGCAGGAACGGCGTCGGGATGATCGTGTATTCGCCGCTCGCGCAGGGCGTGCTCACGAACAAGTACGCCGGCGGCGCGGTGCCCGAGGGCAGCCGCGCGACCACGGACTTCGCGCACTTCCTCACGTCCGAGAAGGCGCTGACGCCCGAGAACGTCGCCGCGGCCGAGCGCTTCGGCGCCTGGTGCGCCGCGCGCGGCCTCGAGCCGGCGCCGGTGGCGATCGCGTGGGTGCTGAAGCACGACGTGGTGGCGAGCGCCATCACGGGCGCGACGAGCGAGGCGCAGCTCGAGCAGAACCTGCGCGCGCTCGAGGTGAAGCTGACCGACGCCGAGTGGCGCGAGGTGGAGGCGGCGATCGCGGGGCGCGCGGCGAAGGCGGGTGGGAGGAAGGCGGCGAAGAAG
>CAZUEM010000041.1:0-24755 GCA_964619155.1 uncultured bacterium | reverse complement strand
GCCGCAGCCGCTCGCCGCCTGGAACGCGCCGCCGGCGCGCGCGCGCCTCGAGGCGGCGCTCGCGCGCGGCGAGCGATCGGTCACGCGCGCGGTCGCCGGGCTCGAGGCGCGCCTTCTCGGCGACCCGGAGCTGGCCGCGCTCGGCGCCGGCACGCGCACGTTCCTCAACGTCAACACGGCGGACGACCTGGCCGAGGCGGAGCGGCTCGTCCGCGCCGGAGACGCGGCGTGAGCGCGCCCGCGGAGCGCGCGGCCCCCGCGCCGGGCGGCGTGCCGCTCGAGAGGCTGCATGCCGCGCTGCGCGCGCGTGACCCGTCCGCGCGGGCGTTCTGGGCCTACGACCTCGACGCATTCGCCGCGCGGGCCGCGCGCATGCGCGCCGCGCTCGAACCGCTCGGCGCGCACGCCGCGTACGCGCTCAAGGCCAACGGCCTGCCCGCGCTCGCGCGCGCGGCGGCCGCGGCCGGTCTCGATGCCGACGCGGGCTCGCTCGGCGAGCTCGCCCTCGCCGAGCACGCGGGCTTCGGGCCCGGGCGCCGCACGCTGAGCGGCAACGGCCGCACGCCGGAGGAGGCCGAATGGGCCGCAACGCGCGGCGTCGCGGTGGTGAGCGCCGACCACGTCGGCGAGCTGGACCTGCTCGAGCGCGCCGCCGCGCGGGCGGGCTCGCGGCTGCGCGTCGCGCTGCGCGTCAATCCCGGCATCTTCACGCCCGGGCACCGGCACGTCGCGACCGGGCACTTCGAGGCCAAGTTCGGCATCGGCCCGGACGAGGCGCTCGAGGCGTGGGCCGCGCGCGCGCGCTGGCCGCACCTCGCCGTGGACGGCGTGCACCTGCACGTCGGCTCGCAGCTGCTCGACACGCCGCCGCTCGAGCAGGCGGCGCGCACGGCGCTCGAGCTGGCGCGCGCCTCGGCCGCGCGCCGCGCGCCGCTCGCGCTGGCCAACCTGGGCGGCGGGTTCGGCGTGGACTACGACGGCGGCGGCGACGGCTTCCCGCTCGAGGCGCACGCCGCGGCGCTCGCTCGCGCGACCGCCGGCAGCGGGCTCGAGTGGCGCTTCGAGCCGGGCCGCTGGCTGGCGGCCCCGGTGGGCGTGCTCGTGGCCGAGGTGCTGTGGGTCAAGCGCCGCCGAGAGGCCGCGGGCGAGCGGCGCTTCGTCGTGCTCGCCGCCGGCATGAACGACCTGTTGCGACCTGCGCTCTACGGCGCCCGGCACCGCATCGTGCCGGTGCGGCCGCGGCCCGGCGAGGCGGAGCCGGCGACGGTCGTCGGCCCGGTGTGCGAGAGCGGCGACACGTTCGCGACCGGGGTGATGCTGCCGCCGCTCGAGCCCGGCGACCTGGTCGCGCTGCTCGACGCGGGCGCCTACGGCTCGGCGATGTCCTCGGCGTACAACGGCCGCGGGCGGCTCGCCGAGTTGACGGTCGCGGGCGGGCGCATGCGCCTGGCGCGCGCGGCCGAGTCGCCCGCCGACCTGCTCGCCCGGCAGTGCGACGAACCGCTCGGCTGACGCGCGGCGTGCCCTGGACGACTTTCAGCGATTCGGCATCGGCGGCTCGACCGCGGCCCGCTGGCTCGGCCTCCTGCCTCGCGGCGCTGCATCCACTCGGGCTCTCGCCCTCGTCGGACGCACCGCCGTCGCGCCGCCGATGCCGAATCGCTGAAACGTATTCAGAGCGCGAGGCGCGGGCGGCCGGCGACCAGGAGCGTCGCCGGCGCGGAGCCGAGGTTCGCGTACGAATGCACGTGCGTGGCGTGGAAGTGGAGCGAATCGCCCTCGCGCAGCACGTACGGGCGGCCCTCGACGCGGATCTCGGCCACGCCCGAGAGCACCGTCACCCACTCCTCGCCCTCGTGGCGGTGCTGCAGCAGCACGTCGCGCGCGATCGGCAGCGTGAACCGGTGCAGGCCGAGCGAGGCGTCCTGCGTCGCCTCGGCGAGCGGCACGATCGTGGCGCCGCCCCACTGCACCGGGAACGCGAGCGTCTCCTCCTCGCGGCGCACGCACACCTCGGGAAGCGGATCGGACTCGACCAGCGTCGCGGGGCGCAGGCCCAGAGCCGCGGCGATCTTGCCGAGCGCGCCGACCGTCGGCGAGGCCTTGCCGCGCTCGATCTCGGAGACGTGCGTGGCCGAGATGCCGCCGCGCTCCTCGAGGTCCTTCAGCGTCATGCCGCGGCCGATGCGCAGCATCTTGATCCGGCGGCCGAGCTCGGCCGCCGAATGCGCCCGCGGCTCGGCGGCCGGGCCCGCCGTCCGCCCGGGGGCCTCGCCGGCGGGACGTTCCTCGCGCGTGCTCATCGTCCGCCCTCCAGCGAGCGCGTGGTGACGAGGACGAACTCGGCGGGCGCTCCGCCCTCGGCGCGCAGCGTGTGCGCGAGCGTGAGCGGGGCGTGCAGCGTGTCGCCGCTTCCCAGCGAGCGCTCGCGCCCGCCGGTCGCGGCGGCGAGGCGGCCGCGGAGCACGTGCATCACCGCGTCGCCCGGGAGGTCCTGGGCCGCGAGGCGCAGCTCGGCGCCGGGGGCCGCCTCGAGCCGCACGCGGTAGGTGAACAGGCTGCTGCCCGGGATGCCGGGCGTGAGCGCCTCCGCGGTGATGCCCTCCCCGGCGACGAAGCCCGCGACCTGCTCGCGCAGGTGGTGCGCCACCTCCGGGCGCTCCTCGCACTCGATGAAGAAGGACACGTCCTTTTCCAGCGCGCGCGCGATGCGGACGAGCGCGCCGATGGTCGGAGAGGTGCGGCCGCGCTCGATCTCGGAGAGGTGGGTGGCGGAGAGCCCGCTCGCGACCTCGACCTGCTTGAGGGTCATGCGCCGTTCGGAGCGCAGCCGGCGGATGCGGCGGCCGAGCTCGTCGATCTCGACGATGGGGAGAGTCGTCATTCGGAATCCCGTCGCGCCCCGCGTGAACGCGGGGCGGAACCGCGCCCGCCCGATCTCTCGGGAACGTGCGACCACGGCTGCGTTCGTGCGCGCTCATCCCCGGGAAGGCGCCCACGGCTGTCATCGCGCGCGGTGAATCCCGGCGCGACGGCCCGGCGGTTCGCGGCGAGCGCCGCGAAGCCGAAGCATCGCGCACGCTGTCACAGGGCACGCGAAACGGTCAATGCGTTATTCGGTGTTTTTCCGCCATGGGAGTCTTCCTGCAGTAGTGGTACTTGGACATGCGGTGATTGTCGCCATTTCGAAGGTGCCGTTGGCCGGAGACTCCCCACATTATGAGTAGACCCGGGCGCTTGACATGGTTCGAGCGCTGCGGACAGACTGCGCCGCCGTCACCCTCGATCGTCCGGTTCGTTCGCGCTTCGTTCACGCCGCGCGCGCTGAACCTTGTGAAACATGGCGCAAGAGCGCGGCCCCCCGCGCCTCGCGCCGTCGAGTCCTGCGCGCCCGGGACGGGCCCGCGGAAAGAAGAGGTGCCGTTTGCTGCAGGTCGTGTGCATCAAGCAGGTCCCCGACACCGAGACGCGCGTCCGCGTCGGCGGGGACGGCCGCTCGCTCGATCCGGCGGGCGTGACCTGGGTCATCAACCCGTACGACGAGTTCGCGATCGAGGCCGCCCTGCAGCTCAAGGAGAAACTCGGCGCGGGCGAGGTGGTGGTGGTCTCGCTCGGCGCGGCCGGCGTCCAGACCGCGATCCGCAGCGCGCTCGCGATGGGGGCGGACCGCGCCATCCACCTGAAGAGCGACGCCGGGTCGCCGGACCCGCTGGCGGTCGCCCGCGCGCTCGCGGCCGTGCTCCGCGAACTGAACCCGGGTCTCGTGTGGCTCGGCAAGCAGGCGGTGGACGACGACGCGGCCCAGGTGGGGCCGATGCTCGCCGAACTGCTCGGCCTGCCGTGCGCCACGCGCGTGATGAAGTTCGAGCTCGACGGCGCGGTCGCGAAGGTCGAGCGCGAGATCGAGGGCGGCGTCGAGTCCGCCGAGGTCCCGCTGCCCGCCGTGCTCACGACGGACAAGGGCCTCAACCAGCCGCGCTTCGCGTCGCTCAAGGGCATCATGGCCGCGAAGAAGAAGACCATCGAGGAGCGCCCCGCCGACCTCGGCGCGCCGGCGCTCGAGGTGGTCGCGCTCGAGCTCCCGCCGCCGCGCGCCGCCGGGCGCATCGTCGGCGAGGGAGCGGCGGCCGTTCCGGAACTGGTGCGCGTCCTGCGCGAAGAAGCCAAGGCCATCTGAGGGAGGCGACGTGAGCATCCTGGTGTTCCTCGAGCAGCGCGACGGCCAGCTCCGCACGGTCTCGCGCGAAGCGCTGGGGGAGGCGACGCGTCTCGCGGCCTCGCTCGGCGGTCCGGTGGTGGGTGTGTGCTGCGCGTCCGAGGACCCGGGCCTGGCGGCCCTGGGCGACGCGGGCGCCGACAAGGTGCTGTTCGCGAAGCACGACGCGTTCGCGAGCGACGACGCGGCGGGCTTCGCCGCGGCCGTGGCCACGGCGGTCGCCGCGGTGCAGGCGAAGGTCGTGCTGTTCCCGGCCTCCTCGATCGGCAAGGACGTCGCGTCGCGCGTCGCGGCGCGCCTCGGCGTCGGCCTCGCGTCCGACTGCACGAAGCTCGCGGTGGACGGCGGGCGGCTCGTGGCGTCGCGTCCCGTCTTCGCGGCGAAGGCCGTGCAGAAGGTCGCGTTCCCGGCGGCGCCGGCGCTGGCCTCGCTGCGGCCGAAGGCGTTCGCCCCCGTCGAGGGCGCGGGCAGGGCCGGCGCGGTCGAGGCGCTGCCGTTCGCGTGGGACGCCTCGGCGCCGCGCGTGCGCGTGACCGGCGTCTCCGGCGCGAAGGGCGGCAAGGTGGACCTGACCGAGGCCGAGGTGATCGTCTCGGGCGGCCGCGGCATGAAGGGTCCCGAGCACTTCGCGCTGGTCGAGCAGCTCGCCGAGGCGCTCGGCGGCAGCGTCGGCGCCTCGCGCGCGGTCGTGGACGCCGGCTGGCGGCCGCACGGCGAGCAGGTCGGTCAGACGGGCAAGACCGTGTCGCCGAAGCTCTACGTCGCGGTCGGCATCAGCGGCGCCATCCAGCACCTCGCCGGCATGACGTCGTCGCGGTGCATCGTCGCGATCAACAAGGATCCCGACGCGCCGATCTTCAAGGTCGCCGACTACGGCATCGTCGGCGACGCGTTCGAGGTCCTGCCCGCGCTCACCGACGCGGTCCGGCAGCTGCAGCGATGAGGACGGCGGCGGGTCGTCGCCTTGACGACCCGCTGACGCGCTCTTAGGTTCCACGGTCGGGCGCATGGAGCGCCCTTCCCCACGAAGGAAGCGACCTTCCGATGCTGTCCTACCTTCCGGTTCTGCTCTTCGTGCTCGTCGGCCTCGGCTTCGCCGCCGTCACGATCGGGCTGTCGACGTTCATCGTCCCGCGTTACACGAACGCGGTGAAGGACAGCCCCTACGAATGCGGCGTCGAGCCCGTCGGCAACGCCCGCAGCCGGTTCTCGGTGAAGTTCTACCTCGTGGCCGTGCTGTTCATCCTGTTCGACATCGAAGCGGTCTTCCTCTACCCGTGGGCCGTGTCGTTCCACTGGCTGGGGTTGTACGGCGTCATCGAGATGGTGCTGTTCATCGCCATCCTGCTGGCCGGCTACTTCTACCTGCTGCGCAAGCGCGCCCTGGAGTGGGAGTGACGATGGCCGGCCCCCCGCGGAATCCATCCCTCCGCGCCACCGAGGTGTCCCATGGCTGATCCCAAGGGGACGAACCCCTTCCGAACGCTCGCGCCCGCCCCGCCGGAGGCCCCCGCCTCCGGCCTCGTCATGCCGCGCACCGAGGAGGAGAACCTCCGCGAGGAAGTGGAGCGCGGCCTCCTGTTCACGAAGCTCGAATCAGTCGTGAACTGGGCGGTCAACAACTCGCGCGCGAACTCGATCTGGCCGCTGAGCTTCGGCCTCGCGTGCTGCGCGATCGAAATGATGGCGATCGCCGGCCCGCGCTTCGACATCTCGCGCTTCGGCGCCGAGGTCTACCGCGGCTCCCCGCGCCAGGCCGACCTGATGATCGTGGCCGGCCGCGTGTCCATCAAGATGGCGCCGGTCGTGCGCCAGCTCTACGACCAGATGACCGAGCCCAAGTGGGTCATCGCGATGGGCGCGTGCAGCTCGTGCGGCGGCATCTTCAACAACTACGCGATCCTCCAGGGCGTGGACAAGGTCGTGCCCGTGGACGTCTACGTGCCCGGCTGCCCGCCGCGGCCCGAAGGCCTCATCTACGGCATCCTCAAGCTTCAGGAGAAGATCCTCGCCTCGAAGCCCGAGCTCGGGCCGAAGGGCAAGAAGTACCGGAAGGGAGTGGCGTGATGGCGCTGACCGCGGAACGCGTCGAGCTCCGGCTCCGCGAGAAATTCCCGACCGTCGCGTTCGAACGCCTGACCGGGCCCGCGATCCGCGACTGGACGGTGATCGTGCCGGCCGACGCGCTGGTGGACGTGTGCACCTTCCTGCGCGACGACCCCGAGCTGGACTTCGCGATGCTGGCGTGGATGGGCGGCGTGGACTGGCTGCCGCGGGTGCCGCGCTTCGAGACGGTCTACAACCTGCTGTCGCTCTCGAACAGCCTCCGCTTCACGCTCAAGGTGCGCCTGCCCGAGGAGAACCCGCGCGTCGCCACCGTCTCGGGCGTGTGGCCGACGGCGAACTGGCACGAGCGCGAGACGTACGACTTCTTCGGCATCGAGTTCACCGGGCACCCCGACCTCACGCGCATCCTGCTGCCCGAGGACTGGACCGGCTGGCCGCTGCGCAAGGACTCGCCGCTGGGCTACGAAGAAGTCGCGTTCACGCACAACACCCCGAACCGGCGGAAGCCGGACCCGGCGCTCCGCAAGCTCGCGCCGAAGAAGGTGAAGTACCGTGCGCAATGAGACCATGACGCTGAACATGGGGCCCCAGCACCCGTCCACCCACGGCGTGCTGCGGGTCGCGCTGGAGCTCGACGGCGAGACCATCGTCCGGGCCAAGCCCATCGTCGGCTACCTCCACACGGGCATGGAGAAGCAGGCCGAGTACAAGACGTACACGCAGTCCATCCCGCAGACCGACCGGATGGACTACATCTCGCCGATGTCGAACAACCTGGCGTTCTGCCTCGCGGCGGAGAAGCTCCTCGGCATCGAGCCCCCGGCGCGCGTGCAGGCCATCCGCGTGCTGCTCTGCGAGCTGACGCGCATCTCGTCGCACTGCGTCTGGGTCGGCACCCACGCGATCGACATCGGCGCGCTGACCGTCTTCTGGTACTCGTGGCGCGAGCGCGAGAAGGTGCTGTCCATCTACGACATGGTCTCGGGCGCGCGCATGACGTCGTCGTACTTCCGCGTCGGCGGCCTCGCCATGGACATCCCCGAGGGCTTCCTCGAGCGCTGCGAGAAGTTCGTGGACGAGATGCCCGGGTTCGTGGACGAGTACGAGAACATGCTCACGAAGAACCCGATCTGGCTCGCGCGCACTCAGGAGGTCGCCTACCTCAAGGCGAAGGACGCGATCGCGTGGGGCGTGACCGGCCCGGCGCTGCGCGGCTCGGGCGTGAAGTACGACCTGCGCAAGAACGAGCCGTACTCGGGCTACGAGACCTACGACTTCGAGGTCCCCGTCGGCCGCGGCAAGGGCGACGCCTACGACCGCTACCTGGTCCGCATGGCCGAGATGCGCCAGTCCGTGAAGATCGCCAGGCAGGCGATCCGCCGCATCCGCGAACTGGGCGAGAAGGGCCCTTACCGCGTGCGCGACCACAAGTACGTGCTGCCGCCGAAGGAGGAGGTCAAGACCTCGATGGAGGCCCTGATCCACCACTTCAAGATCGTGTCGCACGGCTTCTTCCCGCCGGCCGGCGAGTCCTACGCCGCCGTCGAGGCGCCCAAGGGCGAGCTCGGCTTCTGGTTCGTGAGCGACGGCTCGCCGCGCCCGTGGCGCATGAAGATCCGCAGCCCATCCTTCATCAACCTGCAGGCGCTGCCGCTCATGATCGAGGGGCGGCTGATCGCCGACGTCATCGCCGCGATCGGCAGCATCGACATCGTGCTGGGAGAGGTCGACCGATGAGTCACGCGCCCGTGATGCCCGTCGAGGCGCCGGCCACGCTGGAGTGGCCCGAGAACGTGAAGGCGGAGGTGGCCGAGGCCATCTCGCACTACCCGGTGATGCGCTCGGCCGTGCTGCCGCTGCTCTGGATCGCGCAGCGGACGTGGGGCTGGGTGCCGCCCGCGGCGCTGCGGCTCGTGGCGCGCACGCTCGGGCTCAGCGAGCCCGAGGTGTTCGGCGTCGCGACCTTCTACACGATGTTCAACCTGCAGCCGGTGGGCCGCCATCATCTCCAGGTGTGCATGACGCTCTCGTGCTCGCTCATGGGCGCGGACCGGCTGTTCCGCCACCTCGAGCACAAGCTGGGCGTCGGCCACGGCGAGACGACGCCCGACGGGCGCTTCACGCTGCGCCGCGTCGAATGCCTGGCCGCCTGCGGCGGCGGGCCCTGCATGCAGGTCGGGCTCGACTATCACGAGAACCTCGACGAGGCGAAGGTCGACGCGCTCCTGGAGAAGCTCAAGTGAGCAACGGACCGCTGCTGTTCAAGGACATCGACACGCCCGGCCTGACCGGCATCGAGACGTACCGGCGCACCGGCGGTTACGAGGCGCTCGCGGCCACGCTCGGCCAGAAGACGCCCGACGAGTGCATCGAGATCGTCAAGGCGTCGGGGCTGCGCGGCCGCGGCGGCGCCGGCTTTCCGGCCGGCCTCAAGTGGAGCTTCGTGCCCAAGCAGTCGCCGAAGCCCCGCTACATCGTCTGCAACGCCGACGAATCCGAGCCCGGCACGTTCAAGGACCGCGAGCTGATGGAGAAGAACCCGCACCTGCTCATCGAGGGCATGGTGATCGCGGGCTACGCGATCGGCGCGAAGACCGGCTACATCTACTTCCGCGGCGAGTTCGCGTACGTGCAGGCCATCGTGGACCGGGCCATCGCCGAGGCCCGCGCCGCGGGCGTGATCGGCGACAGCGTGCTGGGCACGGGGATCCCGTTCCAGCTCCACACCCACCTCGGCGCCGGCGCCTACATCTGCGGCGAGGAGACCGCGCTGCTCAGCTCGCTCGAGGGCTTCCGCGGCCAGCCGCGCCTCAAGCCGCCGTTCCCCGCGGTCGAGGGCCTGTACGCGTGCCCGACCGTGGTCAACAACGTCGAGACGCTGATGAACGTGCCGCACATCCTCAAGCACGGCGCGCAGTGGTACCGGCAGTGGGGGACCGAGAAGAGCGCCGGCACCAAGGTGATGAGCGTCTCCGGCCCGGTGAAGCGCCCCGGCAACTACGAGATCCCGCTCGGGCTGCCGCTGCGCACGCTGATCGAGTCACCCGAGTACTGCGGCGGCATGCGCGACGGGCTGAAGGTGAAGGCGGTCATCCCCGGCGGCTCGTCCGTGCCGATGATGCCCGCGTCGCAGCTCGACACGCCGCTCGACTACGAGTCGCTGAACGCCGTCGGCACCTTCCTCGGCTCCGGCGGGGTCATCGTGATCGACGACCAGACCTGCGTCGTGGACGCGCTCTGGAACATGATCCGGTTCTACCGTCACGAGTCGTGCGGCAAGTGCACGCCGTGCCGCGAGGGCACCTACTGGATGGGCGAGATCCTCGAGCGGCTCGAGAAGGGCGAGGGTCGCGAGGCCGACATCGACCTGCTCGCGGACGTCGCGGACAACATCCTGGGCAAGTCGTTCTGCGCGCTCGGGGACGCCGCGGCGATGCCCGTGCAGGGCGCGCTCAAGCACTTCCGCGAGGAGTTCGAGTACCACGTGAAGCACCGCTGCTGCCGCGTGAACCGCCGCCGGCAGTCGGTGATGGAGGTGACGGCGTGAGCGGCCTGGTTCGCGTCACCATCGACGACCGCACGGTCGAGGTTCCGGCCGGCACGCTGATCACCGACGCTGCGCGCGCCGCGGAAGTGCACGTGCCGATCTTCTGCTCGCAGTCGAAACTGCCGCCGCTCGGCGCGTGCCGCATCTGCGTCGTCGAGGTCGGCACCCCGAAGCTCGGCCCCGACCGCCAGCCGGTGATCGGCCCCGACGGCCGTCCCGAGATCGCGTGGATGCCCAAGGTGCAGACCGGCTGCACGACGCCGGTGAGCGAGGGCATGGTCGTGCGCACCCAGTCGCCGGTGGCGACCAAGGCCCGCAAGGGCGTCATGGAGTTCCTGCTCGTCAACCACCCGCTCGACTGCCCGGTGTGCGACGAGGGCGGCGAGTGCCAGCTGCAGGATCTCGCGTTCGCCTTCGGCCACGACTTCTCGCGCATGGACGAGGCCAAGCGCACGTTCGAGTCCGAGGACCTCGGCCCGATCGTCAAGAAGGAGGCGAACCGCTGCATCGTCTGCGTGCGCTGCGTGCGCTACTGCGACGAGGTGATGGGCGAGGACGCGCTCACCGCCCACCAGCGCGGCGTGCACACCGAGATCTCGTCCTTCAACCGCCAGCCGCTCGAGTGCGAGCAGTGCGGCAACTGCATCGAGGTCTGCCCGGTCGGCGCGCTCACCGCGCTGCCGTACCGCTTCAAGGCCCGGCCGTGGGACCTGCGGCAGCACATCACCGTGTGCCCGTACTGCTCCAACGGCTGCTCGGTGCGCCTCGGCGTGCGCGGCATGGAGATCCTGCGCGCGCGCGGCACCGAGTTCCGCGGCGTGAACCAGGAGTACCTGTGCGTCCGCGGCCGCTTCGGCTACGAGTTCGTGAACGCGGGCGACCGGCTGTCGGCGCCGCTCGTGCGCGCCGGCGGGTCGCTCCAGCCCGCGTCGTGGGACGAGGCGGTGGCGCACGCGGCCACCCGGCTGCGCGACCTCGCGGCCGCGCACGGCCCGGACAGCATCGCCTTCCTCGGCGGCGAGAAGCTCAACGTCGAGGAGCAGTACCTGTTCCAGAAGCTCGCGCGCGGGGTGCTCGGCACGAACCACGTGGACGCGCGGACGCGCTTCACCGCGAAGGTGGGCGGCGCCGCGATCCTGAAGGCGACCGGCGGCGGCCGGCCCGGCCCGGCGTTCGACGAGATCGGCCGCGCCCAGGAAGTGCTGGTCCTGTTCGACGACCTGCAGGGCGAATCGCCGTTCGCGCAGGCCGTCCTGATCCGCGGTCAGCACCAGGAGGGCCTTCACCTGACCGTGGCGCACCCGCGCCGGGTCAAGCTCGCTCGCCCGAAGTTCCGCGGCGACTGGCTGGCGGTGAAGCCCGGCGCCGAGCTGGCGCTGCTGAACGCGCTCACCAAGGCCGCGCTCGAGCTCGGCGACCCGGCCGCCCCGGCGGCCGAGGCGGCGTGGGGCCTCGACGCGCTCAAGGCCTCGCTCGCGGGGCTGTCGCACGAGGCGCTCGAGCGTGAGACCGGCGTGCCGGCCGCGGCCGTCGCGGCGGCGGCGAAGCGCCTGCGCTCGGCCGGGAGCAAGGCGGTCCTGTTCGGCCGCGCCGTGGCCGAGCACCCGCAGGCGGCGCTGCTGCTGCAGGCGATCGAGAACCTCGGCTGGGCGTGCGGCGCGATCACGGCCGAGCGCTCGAGCGTGATGTACGCCGGGCCGCAGCACGACTCGCAGGGCGCGCTGGACATGGGGCTCGTTCCCGACCACCTGCCCGGCTACGTGCCGGTGGGGGACGCGGCGGGACGCGAGGCCTTCGAGAAGTCGTGGGGCCGCGCGCTCGACCGCGAGCCCGGGCGCAGCGCGCTCGAGATCCTCGAGGCGGCGGCCGCGGGCAAGGTGAAGGCGCTGTGGATCGCCGGCGACCACCTGCTGCAGAGCGCGCCGGACCGCGCGCTCGTCGAGAAGGCGCTGGCCACGGCCGAGCTGGTGATCGTGAACGAGCTCTTCCTGACCGGCACGGCGCAGGCCGCGCACGTAGTCTTCCCGGTCGCGGCGTTCGCGGAGAAGGACGGCGTCGTCGTCAACTGCGAACGGCGGCTGCAGAAGTCCACGCGGGCCCTCTCGCCCAGGCGCGGGACGCGCGCCGACTGGGAGGTCCTCCAGGCGGTGGCGCAGGCGCTCGGGGCGCCCTGGAAGTACCGCACGACCGAGGACGTGTTCCGCGAGATCGCGCGCCTCGTGCCCGGCTACCAGGGCGCGAGCTGGGCGGCGCTGCTGCCGAACGGCTGGACCTGGAGCGCCGCGCGCGTCGCGCCGTCGCTCGGGCCCGCCGCGGCGCCGGCCGCGGCCCCCGCGGGCAAGGGCCACTGGCTGCTGGCGGGGGGCACGCTGTTCGCGCAGGGCAGCCTCGGCGCGCGCTCGTCGGCGCTCGCGAACCTGGCGAAGCACGCGCGCGCGTTCCTCAACGGCGCCGAGGCCTCGAAGCTCGGCCTCGCGGACGGGGACGCGGTGACGCTCGCCGGTCCCGCCGGCTCGGTGACGCTGCCGTTCGAAGCCGACGACTCGGTGCCGCCGGGGGCGGTGTTCGTGCCCTACGCGTACGCGGCCGCCGGTCTCAACCGTCTCGGGGCCCCGAAGGGCGCCGGGCTGCAGGTGACCGTGAGCCGGGCCGCCGCGGGCGTGCCGGCCGGGGCCGTGGGGAGATCATGAGCGCGCTCTGGGGCAACGAAGTCTTCCAGGTCGCCTTCTGGGCGACCGTGAAGGTGGCCATCATCCTGGGCACGCTGCTCGGGCTGGTGACGTACCTCATCTACGCCGAGCGCAAGATCTGCGGGCACATGCAGGCGCGCACGGGGCCGAACCGGGTCGGGCCGCTGGGGCTCGTGCAGACCATCGCCGACGTCGTGAAGCTGCTCCTCAAGGAGGAGTTCATCCCGGCCGGCGCGAACAAGATCCTGTTCCACGTCGCGCCGATCCTCGCGGTGTTCCCGGCGATCGTGACGTTCTCGGTCATTCCGATGGGCCCGCCGCCGGTGTTCGTCGTGACCGACATCAACGTCGGCCTGCTGCTGTTCCTGGCGATGTCGAGCCTCGGCGTGTACGCGCTCACCATCGCGGGCTGGTCGTCGAACAACAAGTACGCGCTGCTCGGCGGCCTGCGCTCGTCGGCGCAGATGATCTCGTACGAGCTGGCGATGGGCCTCTCGGTGATCCCGGTCGTCATGCAGTCGGGCACCCTGTCGCTCGTCGGCATCGTCGAGAAGCAGGCGGGCTTCTACCAGCCGATCCCGAACCTGCCCCTGATGCTGCCGAACTGGGGCATCTTCCAGTGGTTCCTCGTGCTGCCGTTCGTGATCTTCCTGATCACCATGTTCGCCGAGACCAACCGCACCCCGTTCGACCTGCCCGAAGCCGAGGGCGAGCTCGTGGCCGGGTTCCACACCGAGTACTCGAGCATGAAGTGGGCGATGTTCTTCCTCGGCGAGTACATGAACATGATCGTCATCAGCTCGATCTGCGTGACGCTGTTCTTCGGCGGCTGGCACGGCCCCGGGCCCGCGTGGATGGGCTTCGTCTGGTACCTGCTCAAGCTCTTCGCGCTGCTCTTCCTCTACATCTGGGTGCGGTGGACGTTCCCGCGCCTGCGCTACGACCAGCTGATGAACTTCGGCTGGAAGGTGCTGCTGCCGGGCTCGATCGCCAACATCGTGATCGCGACCCTGTGGCTGTACGGAAGGACGAACGGGTGATGGTTCCCTGGCTCTTCCTCGGCTTCGGCGCGCTGCTCGTCGCCACCGCGATGATGGTGATCCTGCACCGGAACCCGGTCACGAGCGCGCTGTTCCTGGTGCTGTCGTTCTGCTCGCTGGCGGGCCTCTACATCCTGCTCCGCGCCGAGTTCCTCGGCATGGTGCAGATCATCGTCTACGCCGGCGCCATCATGGTGCTGTTCCTGTTCGTCATCATGTACCTGAACCTCCAGCACGACGTCGAAACGGGCGCGCAGATCGCGGTCCGGCGCGGCATCGGCTGGATGGTCGGCGCCCTGCTGCTGCTGTTCGCGGGCCTGCTCGCGAACCGCGGCTGGTCGCCGGGTCCCGTGGCCGAGCAGCTGCCGGCGCAGGGGCACGGCAACGCGGCGGCGATCGGCAAGGTGCTCTACTCCCGGTTCCTGTTCCCGTTCGAGATCACGTCGGTCCTTCTGCTCGTGGCCATGGTCGGGGCGATCGTCCTCGCCAAGGGCCGCGGGGCGAAGGCCGACTCGGAGGCCGCATGATTCCGCTGGGCTGGACGCTCGCGCTGAGCGCGATCCTGTTCTGCATCGGCGTGGTCGGCGTGCTCGTCCGCCGCAACGCGCTCGTCATCTTCATGTCCATCGAGCTGATGCTGAACGCCGCGAACCTCGCGTTCGTCGGCTTCGCGAACCACCTGAACTCGCTCGACGGCCAGATCTTCGTGTTCTTCGTCATGACCGTGGCCGCCGCCGAGGTGGCCATCGGGTTGGCCATCATCGTCAACGTGTTCCGTCTCCGCGAGACGGTGTTCGTGGACGAGATCAACCTGCTGAAGGGCTAGGGACGCGTGAACCTGCCGATGCTGTGGATCATTCCGGCGCTGCCGCTGGCCGCGGTCGCGCTCAACCTGCTGTTCGGCGACCGGCTCGGCAAGCGCGGCACGTCGTGGCTGGCGTGCGGCGCGGTCGGGCTGTCGTTCGTGGCCGCCGTGCGCGCGGTCGCGACGCTCGCCGGCCTGCCGGCCGAGGAGCGCTCGATCGTCGAGACGGCCTGGACGTGGATGCGCGTCGGCGACTTCTCGGCCGACGTGTCGTTCCTGCTCGACCCGCTGTCGAGCGTCATGGTGCTGTTCGTGACCGGCGTGGGCTTCCTCATCCTCGTCTACTCGACCGGCTACATGGCGGAGGACCCGTCCTACCGGCGCTTCTTCCTCTACCTGAACCTGTTCATGTTCGCGATGCTCACGCTCGTGCTCGCGGACAACTACCTGCTCATGTTCGTGGGCTGGGAGGGCGTGGGCCTGTGCTCGTACCTGCTGATCGGCTTCTGGTACGAGAAGCACTCGGCCACCGAGGCGGGGAAGAAGGCGTTCATCGTCAACCGCATCGGCGACTTCGGCTTCCTGCTCGGCATGATGTTCCTGGTCGCGTGGACGGGCTCGGTGTCGTACGAGCGCGTGTTCGCGGCCGCCCCGCACGTCTTCGCGGCGGGCGGCGCGATCGTCACCACGCTGACGCTGCTCATGTTCCTCGGCGCCACCGGCAAGAGCGCGCAGATCCCGCTCTTCACCTGGCTGCCGGACGCCATGGAGGGCCCGACGCCGGTGTCGGCGCTCATCCACGCGGCCACGATGGTCACGGCCGGCGTCTACATGGTCGCGCGCAGCCACGTGCTCTACCAGCTCGCGCCGGTCTCCATGGAGGTCGTGGCGATCGTCGGCGCGGCGACGGCGCTGCTGGCCGCGAGCATCGGTTTCGCGCAGAACGACATCAAGCGCGTGCTCGCCTACTCCACGGTGAGCCAGCTCGGCTACATGTTCTTCGCCTGCGGCGTGGGGGCGTTCGGGACCGGCATCTTCCACGTCATGACGCACGCGTTCTTCAAGGCGCTGCTGTTCCTCGGCGCCGGCTCGGTCATCCACGGCCTGCACCACGAGCAGGACATGCGCAGGATGGGCGGGCTCGCTTCGCGGATGCCCTGGACGCACGGCACCGTGCTGGTCGCGACCATCGCGATCGCCGGCATCCCGCCGTTCGCGGGCTTCTGGAGCAAGGACGAGATCCTCGCGAAGGCGTTCGCCTCCGGCCACTACCTGATCTGGGGCGCGGGCGTGCTGGGCGCGGTCATGACCGCGTTCTACATGTTCCGGCTCTACTTCCTGACCTTCCGCGGCGAGCCGCGGTTCGCCGAGGGCGCCGGCCACGGCCACGACGCGCACGCGCACGCGGACGACGCGCACGGGCACGCCGATCACGGGCACGACCACGGCCACGGCGGGCCGGTGAAGGAATCGCCCTGGACCATGACGGGCCCGCTCACGGTGCTCGCCGTGCTGTCCGTCGTCGGCGGCTGGATCGGCATCGGCAAGCCGTGGCGCCACGAGGCCTCGATCTTCGAGACCTGGCTCGAGCCCGTCATGGGGCACGCGCCCGGCGTGCACGTCGAGCACGCCGCGCACCTGCCCGAGACCACGGAGTGGATCCTCATCGCGGTCTCGGTGCTGGTCGCCGCGACCGGCATCGTCCTCGCGTGGCGGACCTACCTGCAGGACCCGCGGATCGCGACGTCCCTGCGCGAGCGGTTCCCGGGCGTGCACCGGGTGCTGTTCCACAAGTACTGGGTGGACGAGATCTACGACGCGATCGCGGTGAAGCCCATCCACGCGGGCTCGGTGCGGTTGTGGCGTTTCTGGGACGAGAAGATCGTGGACGGCACGGTGAACGGCGTGGGCTACGTCGTCGAAGGCTGCTCCGCCGTGCTGCGGCTGTTCCAGACCGGTTACGTCGGCACGTACGCGCTGTTCCTGACGCTCGGCGTGCTCGCGCTCTTCCTTCACTTCCTGAGGTCGTGAGTGGCACCGCTCCCCTGGCTGTCCTTCCTGGTCTTCTTCCCGCTGGCGGCGGCCGCGCTCATCGCGGTCATGCCCTCGGGGGCCCACCGGCAGATCAAGCTGTGGGCGACCGTCGCGGCGTTCGCCGAGTTCCTCTTCTCGCTTCCGCTCTGGTGGCGCGTGGTGCCCGGCCAGCCGGGCTTCCAGTTCGTGGAGCGACACGACTGGATCCCGGCGATCGGCGCCCAGTACCACCTCGGCGTGGACGGCATCAGCGGCCTGCTCGTGCTGCTCACGACGTTCACGACGTTCATCGCCGTGCTCGGCGCGTGGAGCGCGGTCGAGAAGCGCGCGCGCGAGTTCTTCGCGCTGGTGCTGGCGCTCGAGGCCGGCATGATCGGCACGTTCTTCTGCCTCGACGTGCTGCTCTTCTACGTGTTCTGGGAAGCGATGCTCATCCCCATGTACCTGCTGATCGGCGTGTGGGGCGGGCAGCGGCGCGTATACGCGGCCGTCAAGTTCTTCCTGTTCACGATGGCCGGCAGCGTGCTCATGCTGGTCGCGATCCTGTCGCTGTGGTTCATGCAGCGCGCGCTGACCGGCGTGCCGACCTGGGACCTGCAGGCGTTCCTGTCGCTGCCGGTCTCGCCGGACCGCCAGCTCTGGCTGTTCCTGGCGTTCGCGTTCGCGTTCGCGATCAAGGTGCCGATGTTCCCGCTGCACACCTGGCTGCCCGACGCCCACGTCGAGGCCCCGACGGCGGGCTCGGTCATCCTCGCGGCCGTGCTGCTCAAGATGGGCGGCTACGGCTTCGTCCGCTTCGCGATGCCGATGTTCCCGAACGCCCTCGAGGTGGCCGCGCCGTGGATCGCGGCGCTGGCGATCATCGGCATCATCTACGGCGCGCTCGTCTCGATGGTGCAGCCCGACCTCAAGAAGCTCGTGGCCTACTCGTCGGTGAGCCACATGGGCTTCGTCATGCTCGGCCTGATGGCGCTCAACGCCCAGGGCTTCGCGGGCGCGATGATGACCATGCTGAACCACGGCATCTCGACCGGGGCGCTGTTCCTCCTGGTCGGCGTGGTCTACGAGCGCCGGCACACCCGCAAGATCGCCGACTTCGGCGGGCTCTGGAAGGTCATGCCGGTCTACTCGGTGATCTTCCTGGTCGTGATGCTCTCCAGCGTCGGCCTGCCCGGAACGAACGGCTTCGTGGGCGAGTTCCTCGTCCTGCTCGGGGCGTTCAAGCACCAGGTCTGGTGGGCGGTGCTCGCGGCGACGGGCGTCATCCTGTCGGCCTGCTACATGCTGTGGATGTACCAGCGGGTCGTGTTCGGCCCGGTGACGCACGAGGAGAACCGCAAGCTCACCGACCTCACGCTGCGCGAGCGGCTGGTGTTCGCGCCGCTGCTGATCTTCATCTTCTGGATGGGCGTCATGCCGCAGCCCTTCCTCGACCGCATGCAGCCCGCGCTCGACCGCACGATCCAGGCCACCGCCGACCGCGCGGAGCGCCTCGCGGCGCTGCCCGCGGCGGCCCCGGCCGCGGCGCCGGCGGTTCCCGCGGCCGGCGCGGGCGGAGGTGAGCGATGAGCCTCGTGCCGCAGCCCTCGTTCCTGCCCGCCGACTGGTGGGCGCTGGCCCCGGTGCTGGCCCTCACGGCCGGCACGCTGCTGCTCCTGCTGCTCGAGTTCGTGCCGCCGCGCCCCGACGGCAACCGCGGCGGCCTCGTCTCGCTGCTGACGCTCGCGTTCAGCGGCTGGGCGGTGTGGCGCGTCGCGGGCGACAAGCGCGACCTGTTCGGGGGCATGTTCGTCCACGACCCGATGACCGTGTTCTTCACGCTGCTGTTCGTCGCGGTCGGCGCCGTCTCGGTGCTCGTGTCGTGGGACTACGTCAAGCGCACGAAGATCAACCAGGCCGAGTACTACGCGCTGCTGCTCTCGAGCGTCCTCGGCATGATCGTGATGGCGGCCTCGAACGACCTCGTCACGATCTTCCTCGGCCTCGAGCTGATGTCGCTGTCGCTCTACATCCTCGTGGGCTTCCGCCGCGCGCGGCTCGAGTCGAACGAGGCGGCGCTCAAGTATTTCCTGCTCGGCGCCTTCGCCTCCGGGTTCCTGCTCTACGGCATCGCACTCCTCTACGGCGCGACCGGCACCTCCAACCTGGCGCGCATGGGGGCGTTCCTCGCCGACACGCCGCTGCTCGGCAACCCGCTGCTCGTGACCGGCGCGCTGCTCGTCTTCACCGGCTTCGCGTTCAAGGTCGCGGCCGTGCCCTTCCACATGTGGACGCCCGACGCCTACGAGGGCGCTCCCACGGCGGTGACGGGCTTCATGTCGGCCGGGGCGAAGGCGGCCGGCTTCGCCGCGCTGTTGCGCGTCGCGCTGCGGGGGCTCGAGCCGCTGCAGGCGGACTGGACGCCGATCCTCGCGGCGGTGGCGTTCCTGACCATGACCGTGGGCAACGTCACGGCGCTGCTGCAGAACAACCTCAAGCGCATGCTCGCCTACTCGAGCATCGCGCACGCGGGCTACATCCTCGTGGCCGTCGCGGCCGGCGGGGCGGAGGGCGCCTCGGCGGCGGTGTTCTACCTCGCCGTGTACTCGTTCATGAACCTCGGCGCCTTCGCGGTGCTGACCATGATGGGCCGCGGCCGCGACGAGCGCGTGCTCATGAGCGACCTCGCGGGGCTGGGGTTCCGGCAGCCGCTGCTGGGGCTGGCGATGACGCTGTTCATGCTCTCGCTCGGCGGCATCCCGCCGACCTCGGGCTTCATGGGCAAGGTCTACGTCTTCGGCGCCGCGATGAAGGACCCGGCGCTGCTCTGGCTGGTCATCGCCGGCGTGCTGAACAGCGTCGTGTCGGTCTACTACTACCTGCGCGTCACCGTCGCGATGTACATGAAGGAGCCCGAGGGCGAACCGGTGGCGGTCTCGTGGGGCGTGCCGGTGGCCGTGGCGCTCGTGCTGGCGGTGGCCGCGACGCTCTGGTTCGGCGTGCAGGCGCAGGACCTCTGGGTCCAGGCGCAGCGCAGCGTCATGGGGCTGCTCTAGGGAGCCGGCCCGGCTGCCGCACCCGCGGCCCCGCGCCCACCCGGCGCGGGGCCGCGGCGCTTTCCCGGCCGGTCAGGGCAGGCGCAGGACCAGCGCTTCGGCCGCGTCGCCCTCGCGCAGGGCCGCCGCGGCCTCCGGCACGACGACCAGCGCGTGCGCCCGCGACTGCGGGGCCAGGTGCCCGGAGACCTGCTCGCCGGCCGGGGTCGCCCACAGCAGGCCCTCGCGCCACTCGAGCGTGCAGCGCACGAAGTCCGTGCGCCCGGCCCGCGAGGCGACCTCGCGCGCCATGCGCACGGGGGCGCGCGGGCGGTCGAGGCGCGCGAAGCCCTGCAGCCGCCGCAGGGCCGGCCGCACGAGCGCTTCGAACACGCAGGCCACCGACGCCGGGTTTCCGGGCAGGCCGTGGAAGACGCGCCCCGCCGGGCGGCCCCACGCCTGCGGGCGGCCGGGCCGCATCGCGACCCGCCACAGCTCGAGCCCGCCCAGCCGGGCGATCGCGACCTTGACCGGGTCGAAGTCCCCGGCGGAGACGCCGCCGATGGTGAGCACGACGTCGCACGTCGCGACCGCCTCCTCGATCCGGGCGGCGACGCGCGGCGCGTCGTCGGGCAGGCGCTCGGCGATCGCCACCTCGGCCCCGGCGGCGGCGCAGAGCCCGGCCAGCATGCCGAGGTTGCTGTCGCGCACGGCGCCGGGGCGGAGCGGCTCCGCGGGGTCCAGCAACTCGTCCCCGGTCGAGAGCACGGCGACGCGCGGCACGGGCGAGACGAGGGCGCGCGTGACGCCGAGCGCGGCGAGCAGGGCGAGGTCGTGCTCGGACAACTCGCGGCCTTCCTCGAGCACCTCCTCGGCCTGCCCCACGTCGGCGCCGGCCGCGCGCAGGTGGTCGCCCGGCTCGGCGGGCCCGCGCGCGATCAGGGTCTCGCCGCGCGCGTCGCGGCCCCTCTCGCCCTCCTCGAACGGCACCACGGCGTCGGCGCCCGGCGGCGGCATGGCGCCGGTCATGATCCGCATGGCCTCTCCGGGGCCGACGGGCCCGAGGGGCAGGCGGCCCGCGGGGACTTCGCCGGTGACGCGCAGCGTGACGGGCGAGCCCGGCCGCGCCAGCGCGAGGTCGGCCGCCCGCACGGCCCAGCCGTCCATGGCGGAGTTCCGGAACGCGGGCAGGGCGTGGGGCGCGACGACCGCGCGGCGCAGCGCCCGCCCCGCGCATCGCGCCAGCGGCTGCTCCTCGGCCGGCAGGCTCGAGAGCGCGTCCACCGCGCGGGCGCGGGCCTCGGCGTAGGCCAGCGCGACCGGTTCCACGTTCAGGCCCGGCGGCGGCGCGGCCGCGCGGTCGCGGAACGCCTGGGAACGGCCTCGGCGCGCTTCCATGCGCCGCTGCGGCCGCCGCGCTTCTCCCACAGCGCGATTTCGCCGATCACCATGCCCCGGTCCACGGCCTTGAGCATGTCGTAGAGCGTGAGCGCCGCGGCCGCGACGCCGGTCAGCGCCTCCATCTCGACCCCCGTGCGGCCGCGCGTGCGCACGCGCGCCTCGATCAGCACGGCCGGGCCCGCCGGGTCGAGGTCGAACGCCACGTCCACGGCCTCGATCGGCACGGGGTGGGCGAGCGGCACGAGGTCGCTCGTGCGCTTGGCGGCCATCACCGCCGCGAGGTGCGCGGTCGCGAGCACGTTGCCCTTCGGGGCGCGCTCGGTGCGCAGCAGTTCGAGCGTCTCGCCGCGCATGAACACGCGGCCGCGCGCCACCGCCTCGCGGAGGGTGATCTTCTTCGCGCTCACGTCCACCATCCGGACGCGGCCGCGCGCGTCCACGTGCGACAGTCGCTTCGCCATGCGCGGCAGGATAGGAAGGCGCGCGGGAGGGGGTCAACCGCGCCGCCGCCGCCACGCGCGGAGCGGCGCGCGGCCGCGGCCCGCGCGGCCCGGACACGCGCCGCGCGGTTGACACCGCGGACGGGCGGCCCGTACCGTCGCCGCCTCCTGAAATCCGGCCCCCTCGAGCGACCGCATGCCCCACCGGCAACGCCTGCCCATCTCCGCCCGACACGCCTTCGCGCTGGCGTTCGACCTCGCCGCGCGCCGCGACGTCGTGCACTCGATCCTCGTGCCGCTCGCGCTCTGGTCGCCGTGGATCTTCGCCCCGGCCGTCATCGAGCGCGCCTTCCCGGGGCTCGACCGCAGCCAGATGCTGCTCGTGACCGCGGGCGGCAAGCTGCTCGACTTCCTGGTCTTCGTGATCGTCACCGCGATGCTGCGGTTCCGCGCGCGCTCGGTGTTCAACACCCCGGCCGCGGTGCACCCGGCGCCGGTGCTCGAGTGCTACGCCCGGGGGCTCCGGCGCGTGCCGGCGCTCTACGTCGCCGAGGCGCTGCGGAACATCGCCTTCACGATCGCGTTCGGCATGCTGGTCGTGCCGTTCCTGTACCTGGGCTTCAAGCTGTCCATGGTCACCGAGGCCGTCGTGCTGCGACCGAGCGACCCCGTGCGCGCGACGCAGCGGTCGTTCCGCCTGACCGAGGGGCGCTTCGAGCGCTGGCTCGAGATGGTGGCGATCTCCGTCTTCCTGGTCGTGCCGATCTGGTTCCTGATGGCCGTCTGCTTCTTCGCGGTGCCCGGCAGCAGCCTCAACGTGTGGTTCGCGCTCGGGACCTTCCTCAGCGCGGCCATCATGCCGGTGATCCAGTACGCGTGGACGTTCTTCTACCTGCGCCTCGAGGAGATCGATCCCGCCCACGCGGTCGAGGACCCGGCGCCGGCCGCGGCCGGGACGCCCGCCGCCGCCTGGCGCGAGCGGCCCGCCCAGCCCCACCTGCGGCTGGTGGACCTGCGAAGCGAGCGCGACGAGCGGGGGTCGGGCGACGCCTGACGCCCCGGCCGCGGCCGGCCTTGCCGGGGCTTCGAGGCGTGTGGCAACTTGAAACGGTCGCGTGCGGGGCGGGCGAGCCACCCGGCGCCGCGCGCGCGTTGCAGGTTCGAACGAGGCCCCCCATGTCCGTCAGCCGTCCCGGTTCCCGCGGCGCCGAGCCGCCGCCCGCCGACGTCGCGCTCCAGCCGATCGTCGGCGCGAGCGCGCGCATGCAGCGCCTGTTGCGGCTGGTCGCGCGCGTGGCGCCCACGGACAGCACCGTGCTCGTCCTCGGCGAGAGCGGCACGGGCAAGGAACTGGTCGCCCGTTCGCTGCACGTGCTTTCGGCCCGCGCCCGCGGGCCCTTCGTCCCGGTCAACGTCGGGGCGCTGCCCGAGACCCTGATCGAGAGTGAGCTGTTCGGCTACGCGAAGGGCGCCTTCACGGGCGCGACGGGGGAGCGGGCCGGGCTGGTCGAGGAGGCCGACCGCGGCACGCTGTTCCTCGACGAAATCGGCGACATGCCGATGGCCACTCAGGTGAAGCTCCTGCGCACGCTCGAGAACAACGAGGTCCGCCGGATCGGCGAGAACGCGCCACGGCTCGTGGACGTGCGCGTCGTCGCGGCCACGCACCGCGACCTGCGCGCGCTCGTCGCCGAAGGGCGCTTTCGCGCCGACCTCTACTACCGGCTCAACGTCGTGCAGATCGACCTCCCGCCCCTGCGCGAGCGCCGCGAGGACATCGGGCTGCTGGCGTCCTACTTCCTCGAGCGCGCGGCGCGCCGCCAGCGGCGCGGCGGCCTGGCGCTGGCCCCCGAGGCGATGGCGCTGCTCGAGAAGTACGACTACCCCGGCAACGTGCGCGAGTTGGAGAACGCCATCGAGCACGCCGTCGCGGTCTCGGAGCGCTCGCGGATCGAGGCCGCCGACCTGCCGGCCGAGATCCGCTCGCCCCGGCTGCTCGCCCGCGTGGCGGGGGACGCGGCCCACGCCGGGGCGGCCGCCGTCCCGGCGCGCGCCGCCGCGCCCGACCGCGACGCGCTTTCGCTCGAGGAGGTGACGCGCGAGCACGTGCTGCGAGTCCTCGAGCGGCACCGGGGCAACACCACCTCGGCCTCGAAGCAGCTCGGCGTTTCGCGCACCACGCTCTGGCGCATGTTGCGGCGCTGGGGAGTCTCCCGCACGGCCCCGGCCGCCCGTTGAAAGGTCACTGGTGATGGCGAGCGAAAGGCTTTACTACGACGACGCTTACACGACCCGCTTCGAGGGGGCCGTCGTCGCCGTCGGCGAGTGGCGCGGGCGCCCGGCCGTGGAGCTGGAGCGGACCTGGTTCTACCCCGAGAGCGGCGGACAGCTGCCCGACCGCGGCACGCTCGGCGCCGTGCCGGTCGTGGACGTGCAGGCGGACGACGGCGGGCGGGTGTGGCACGTCGTGGACGGGACGCCGCCCGAAGGCGCCGTCGCGGGCGCGATCGACTGGGCGCGCCGCTTCGACCACATGCAGCAGCACACGGGGCAGCACGTGCTCTCGGCCGCCTTCGAGCGCGTCGCGGACGCGCCCACGCTCTCGTCCACGCTCGGCGCCGAGCGCAGCGTGATCGAGCTGGGCCTCGCGGAGATGGACTGGCGCGAGGTGGCGCGCATCGAGGAGGCCGCGAACCGGGTGCTGTGGGAGGACCGCGAGATCCGCCTGCACTGGACCGACGCCGAGGGCGTGAAGCGCTTCGCGCTGCGCAAGCCGCCGAAGGTCGAGGGACCGATCCGCGTCGTCGAGATCCCGGACTGGGACCTCTCGGCCTGCGGCGGCACGCACACGCGCCGGACGGGCGAGGTCGGCGCGATCAAGATCGTCGGCTGGGAGAAGGTGCGCGGCAACGTGCGCGTCGCGTTCCTGTGCGGCGGCCGCGCGCTTCTCGACCACGCCTGGCGGACCGAGGCTCTGCTCGAGGCGGCGAAGCGGCGCACCCTCCGGGACCGCGACCTCATCGCGCACCTCGAGCGCGCGCTCGAGGAACGCGATGCGCTCGCGAAGCAGCTGCGCGAGCTGAACGCGCGCCGGCTCGAGGAGGACGCGAAGGCGAAGGCGGGCGCCCCCCCGCGCGGCGTCGCGGAGTGGGCGGCCGAACGGGCGCGCGACGACGTCCGCGCGTTCGTGCTCGCGTGCCTGTCCGCCGGCGCGCCGTGGGTGGTGAGCGCGGCCGGCGCGCCCGACCCGGTCGTGGTGGCGGCGCGCGCGAAGGGCGCCGGGCCCGACCTCAAGGCGCTGCTGCCCGAACTGCTCGCCGCGGCGCGCGGCAAGGGCGGCGGCAGCCCCGAGATCGTGCAGGTCGCGGCGGCCGACGCCGCGGGCGCCGAAGCGGCATTCGCGCTCGCGCGCGGGCGGCTGTCCGCGGTCCCGGGCGGCTGAGCGCCGCCCGGGGCCGTCCGGCCCGGAAGCGCTCCGGCCCGCGGCGTGGCGCCGCGGGC
>CAZUEM010000040.1:15561-24803 GCA_964619155.1 uncultured bacterium | reverse complement strand
TCGCCATCGGTGCCGCGGGACTACCGCTTCAGCGGCACCACGTTCTTGTCGTCGAGCCCGAGAACGTTCACGAGGTCGGAGCCCGTCGGGATGATGAACTTCGACTGCGACGCGAGCACGGTGTTCAGCACGTCGAGGCGCCGGCTGGCCTCGGCGCGGTCCTTGAAGAAGCTCTCGGCCGCGTTCGAGACCATTTCGATCGCCTTCGCCTCGGCCGTCGCGCGCAGGATGCGGGCCTGGGCGTCGCCTTCGGCGCGCAGGATCTCCGACTGCTTGACGCCCTCGGCCTGCAGGATCTGCGACTGTTTGACGCCTTCGGACTCGAGGATCGCGGCGCGCTTGTCGCGCTCGGCCTTCATCTGCCGAGACATGGCTTCGGTGATGTCCGCGGGCGGGTCGATCTTCTGCACCTCGACGCGGGTGACCTTGACGCCCCACGTGTTCGTGGCTTCATCGAGCACGTTGCGCAGGTTCGCGTTGATCATGTCGCGCGCCGTCAGCGTCTCGTCGAGCGACTTGTCGCCGATCAGGTTGCGGAGGTTCGTCTGCGCCAGGGTCGTCGCCGCATAGGCGAAGTTCTGCACTTCGAACGTGGCCTTCACGGGATCGCTGATGCGGTAGTAGATGACCGCGTCCACGACCACGAGCACGTTGTCCTTGGTGATGACCTTCTGCGGTTCGACGTTGATGACGCGTTCGCGCATGTCCACCTTGATCATGTCCTCGATGACCGGCACGAGGAACGTCAGCCCGGAGTCCACGGTGTTGCGGTAGCGCCCGAGGCGCAGCACGAGTCCCTTCTCGTACTGGCTGACGATGCGCGCCGAGCGCGCGAGCGAGACGAGCGTGATGAACAGGACGACGACGAGCAGGAAGAAGCCGAGCTGGGCGACCATGGGTTACCTCACCTGCAGGGTGACGCCGTCGAGGCCGGCCACGGTGATCCGTGTCCCCGGCTCGAACGGTCCGGCCCCGGCGACGGGCTCGGCGCGCCAGACTTCGTCGCCGAGCTTCACCTGGCCGGCCTCGTGGGCTGCGACTCGCTGGACGACGACGCCCTCGCGGCCGAGGAGCGCGTCGGTGTTGCTCTTCACTTTCGGGCTGTGGATGCGGGCGCGCACCAGCCGGCGCCCGGCCACGATGTAGAGAACGCACAGCACGCTGGCGATCACGAAGCCGACGACGGGATTGCCGAAGGCGAGCCCGATCCCGCCGCCCAGCACGAACGCCGAGCCGATGAGCACGAGGTCGAACCCCGCGAAACCGCCGAGCGCCACCTCGGCGAGGATCAGGACGGCCCCGGCGACGACGAGCACCCAGTTCCACACGTTCATGCTTCCCACCTCCGGAGGGAATGCGCGACTGCCGCCGCACGGGCGGGACTATGGAGTGAGGCCCGTGCGACGGCAACCCGTATACGAACGCGTGGCCTGGCGAGGTGCGGCCCGACCTCCGAATCCGCCAAGCCGGGACAGCGGGCCGGGTTGCGGTCGCGCCGAGCGCGGGCCGCCGCCCGGCTCCTCATTAGAAGAGCCGGTACTTGAGCGCGATCGCCAGCGTCTCCTTGAACTGTCCGGCCTTGCGGATGCTGCGGCGGATCTCGGCGTCGCGGACCGCGAACGGCTGCGAGGCGGACACGTTCGCGGCGTTGTCGAACTTGTCGTAGACCCACTGCGCGAACAGTTCGACGCCGAGACTCTTCGTGATCTGCGCCGAGAACGTGCTCTGCGCGCTCACGTCCGTCGTGCGCCAGAAGTCCGCGACGTTCTCGTGGCTCGCGGCGAACAGGACGCGCGCCTCGTCGTCGTACGTCTCGAGGTCGCCCGAGCCGCTGAAGAAGACGGGCTGGAACACGAGCAGCGAGCCCGTCCACAGCACCTTCTTCTCGAGCACCGGCTGCTTCACCGTCGTCTGCCACTCGAACCCGCCGTCGTTGGTCGAGTAGGACTTCTCCTCGACCGGCGTGCCGGCGACGAGCGTGCGCCCGATCGCCTGGCGGAAGCCGAAGCCGACCCGGGTGAGCGCCTCGCTGTCTTCGGTCTTGCGCAGCACGCGCGCGACGCCGGCGCTCTCCTTGAGCTTCACCGGGTTGAAGCGCACGACGCCGAGCGGGTTGCTCTGGTCCTCGAACTGTGTCTCGGCGCGCACCGAAAGGTACGGGTCCACGAACGCGTTCGTGGTCCAGCGGCCCACGGACTCGAACAGCACCTGGTCGGTGGTCTTGTCCGGCGTGTCCCACACGCGGCCGCCCGCGCCGTCGTCCACCTGCTTCGAGGTCTGGCCGTAGGCGAGCTGCAGGGTGTTCGCGAGCAGGAAGCTGCGGCTGAACTGGCGCTCGGCCGCCGCGTTCGCGCCGAGCACCCAGACGATCGAGCCCTTGTCGCCTCCGGCCCAGTTCGAGCTGAAGGAGCTCTGCGACAGGTTGGCGGCGAGCACGGTGGTGAACTTCCACGGGCCGGGCTCGGGCGGCTTCGGAGGCTCGGCGAGCGCCGGGGCGGAGGCGAGGCAGGCGAGGGACGCGAGGCAGGCGAACAGAGCGCGGTGGCGCATGGGGTCGTCCTCCGGGAGCGGCCCGCGCGGCGCAGGCGTCGCGCGGGACGGGCGTTCGGGATGCGCGGCGGCCGCCGGGGAGCGGGGCGCGCCGCGTGAGGCCGGCAGGGTAACGCGGCCTCGCCGAATATCGCCATGTCGTGCCCCGGACACGTCCCTGACGAATGGTCCCGCGCTCGTCCGTTCGTCGGTCGCGGCCCGGCGTTCGTGTGCGAACTCCTTTCGCATCCGCGCGGGCGCGGCGAGCATCCCACCGTCGGCCGAACTTCACGGCCGTCACGTCCAGGCCGAACGTCCATCCCGACCCGGAGGAGCAACATGCTGAAGAAGCTCGCCGCTTCCGCCGCAGCCGTTCTCGCGCTGGCCGCCCTCACCGCCCTTCCCGCGCTCGCGGGCGGCGACCACTGCGGAAGCGCGAAGTCCGCCAGCAAGACCGCGTGGGCCGGGGCGTGGCTCCAGCGTTCCGCCGCCGGCGCCGTGACGGTGGCCGACGTCGCGAGCGGCAGCCCCGCCGCGAAGGCCGGCCTCAAGAAGGGTGACATCGTCACCGCCGTGAACGGCTACGACCTCGCCGACAGCAAGGACCGGGCGATGTGCGCGGCCAAGGCCGAGTGCAGCGTCGGCAGCGCCGTGACGTACACCGTGCAGCGCGGCAAGGCCACGAAGTCGTTCAAGGTCAAGCTCGAGTCCATGCCGTCCGACGCGGCCAGCCGCTACGCGCACCGCGACGCCAGCTTCGATCCGGCGCTCGCGGCGATCGTGATGCCGGCCTCGAACTAGAACCGCACCGAAAGCGACGAGCCGGGGGCGTCAGGGCCCCCGGCTCGTTCGTCTTTCCGTGGAACGCGCGGGCTCAGTCCGTGATGACCTTGACGTTGCCCGGCAGCACCTCGGGGTTGAGCACCTTGAGCTCGACGCGGCGGTTCTGCAGCAGCTCCTCCGCGTTGCGCTCCTGCGTGATCGGCTGCGACTCGCCGTAGCCCTTCGCGACGAGGTTGTCCGCGCGCAGCGCCGAGAAGCGGTCGAGCAGGTAGCGGCGCACCGTCTCGGCGCGGCCCTGCGACAGGCGCCGGTTGCCCGCGGCCGCGCCGCGCGTGTCGGTGTGGCCGCCGATCTCGATCTTGAGGTCCGGGTACTTCGAGAGCGCCTCGCCGGCCTCGTTGAGCGACTTTTCCGACTCCGGCATCAGGTTCGTGCTGCCGGTCTCGAAGAGGATGTTCTCGAGCCGCACCGTGCCGCCCTGGGTGAGCTGGCGCTCGACCTCGGACTTGGGCGCGGGCGGCGGAGGAGCGGGGGCCGGCTTGGGCGCGGGCGCGGGAGCGGGCGGCGGCGTCGCGGCCGGCGGCGGGCTCGCGGGGGCCGCGGACTGGCTCTCGGAGCAGCCGTTGGCGTCCGCCTTCTCGCCCTTCGGCGTGCCCGGGCAGCGGTCCAGGTCGTCGCACACGCCGTCGCCGTCGGCGTCGGAGTGGCAGCCCCACTGGTCCACGGCGCAGCCCTTCGGGGTGTTCGGGCAGTAGTCGATGCGGTCGTACACGCCGTCGCCGTCGAGGTCCACGGCGGGCCAGCGGAAGCACGGCGCCTTGGGGTCCACCTTCTCGAGCGTCTTCGGCAGCGGCTCGGCAAGGGCGAGCGCCGCGAAGGCGACCATCGTGACGACCGCCAGCAGCAGGATGGAGATGAAGCTGGTTTTCCTGTTCACGCGTGCCTCCACACGTTATGGGGGAACTTCCGGGGGAGTGGTTTGTCTCGACCGGGCGCCTACCTTAGCCTGCGGCCCGATGTCGCGCACCCCGAAAACCCTCCGCCGGGCCGCGGCCGCACTTCCGGCCGCCCTGCTCGCGGCCGCGTTGCTCACCGCGGCCGGCCCGGCCCGCGCCCTGGAAGACGTCCACGCGCCCGCGGGCATTCCGCTCGATTCGCTGCGCGCCCGCCCCGAGCTGGGGCCCGACTCGGGCGTCGAGCTGATGGACCGCCCGGCGCGCGGGTTCCGCTTCTCGCGCTGGCTGCGGACCGCGCCGCTGACGCCCGACTCGCTGCGCGGCAAGGTCGTGCTCATCCGCTTCTGGACCGACGACTGCCGATTCTGCCGCGCCACGCTGCCCGCGGCCGAGGGCCTGCGCGAGCGCTTCGGCGGCCGCGGCTTCATGGTGCTGGGCGCGTACCACCCGAACGAGCCCAGGCCGGTGCGCGACGACTTCGTGCTGAAGTGGGCGAAGGAATACGGGTTCACCGGGCCCATCGCCGTGGACGACCGCTGGGCGACGCTCGACCACTGGTGGCTCGATGGGCACCCGGACCGCAACTGGGTGTCGGTGTCGTTCCTGCTCGACCGCGAAGGCCGGGTGCGGTGGGTGCACGGCGGGGGCGAGTACCACCCCTCGGCGGAGCTGCTGCACCGCTCCTGCGACCGCTCGTACCACGAGCTGGTCGCGAAGATCGAGCAGCTGCTCGCCGAGTAGCGCGCCCCGGCCGCCGCCGCGGCTCGGGGACCGGCCGCGCGCCGCGGCGCGCCCTACTTCCAGCGGTGCGCCTTGGGGTGGTGCTTCATGGACTTGCTGATCGCCTTCCACTTCGCCTCGGCGGCCTTGCGCGCCAGCGCGTCCTGGCGCCGCTCGAGGCGCTGCAGCTCGCGCTGGAGCTTGCGCCACGACTCGAGCCGGTCCGCGTCCAGCTCGCCGCGCACGAGCGCCTCGAGCACCGCGCAGCCGGGTTCGCTCTCGTGGCCGCAGTCGCGGAACCGGCAGCCTTCCGCGAGCGAGGCGATCTCGGGGAACGCCCCGTCGAGCGCGCCCTCGTCGCCCCAGAGCTGCAGCTCGCGCATGCCGGGCGTGTCGAGCAGCAGCGCGCCGCCCGGCAGCGGCACCAGTTCGCGGTGCGTGGTCGTGTGGCGGCCGCGCGAGTCGTCCTCGCGCACGCCGCCCGTCGCCTGGCGCTGCTCGCCGAGCAGCGCGTTGACGAGCGTGCTCTTGCCCACGCCCGAGGAGCCGAGCAGCGCGACCGTGCGGCCGGACCCGAGCCACGGCGCGAGCGCGTCGAGCCCCGAGCCGCCGAGCGCGGACAGGGGCACCACGGCCACGCCGGGCGCGAGCGATTCCACCTCGGCCCGCATCGCCTCGAGGTCCGCGGCGAGTTCGGCCTTGTTCAGCACCACCACCGGTTCGGCGCCGCTCTCCCACGCGGAGGCGAGGTAGCGCTCGATGCGGCGCGGGTTGAAGTCGCCGTCGAGGCCCGACACGAGGAAGACCGTGTCCACGTTCGCGGCCACGATCTGCTCCTCGGTGGTCTCGCCCGCGGCCTTGCGCATGAACGCGGAGGTGCGGGGGAGCACGGCGTCGATGACGGCCGGAGATGCGGCGCCCGGCCGCAGGGCCACCCAGTCGCCGACGGCAGGCAGCTCGGCGCGGGACTGCGCCTCGTGCCGCAACCGGCCGGCCAGCTCGGCGGAACGGGCACCGCTGTCGTCCAGCACGACGTAGCGGTCTCGGTCCTCGCGCGCCACGCGCGCGGGGACCAGGCCCCGCTCGCGGAGCGGGGCGAAGGAGGATTCGATCCGGGCATTCCAGCCCAGGTGAAGCAGGGACATGGCGGGTGCGCCTTTCGTTCGGGTCTCGCGGGGGCGCGCGCGACGGCGCGCCACGGGTCCGGTGCGCGGGGCGGGCGTCACGGACGGGCGCAAAACGAAACGCCGCTCCGACCGGAGCGGCGCGGGGCTCGAGGCGTATGCGCTCGGAGCTAGGCGCGAGGCCGGACGGGACGTGACGCGCGAAGAACGCTCACACGGGCATTCACAGGCACTCACTCCTTCCGGCGTACGGGCGCGCGCACCATGCGCGCGACGACGTGCCGGGCAATGTAGGCCGGCGGGACGCGCGAATCAACGGGAAAATCACGCGGAGCGAGGCCTCGCCGGCCTCGCGGGCGCGGGTTGCCGGATGCCCGGACAGCCCGCGGGCCGCATTCCGCGCGGCGAGCGTGCGAGATGCACCGCGCCCGGCCGCCATGCGAAAAAACGCTGGCCAGCGCCCCGCGGGCGCACGGTAATATCGCTGCCCCCGAACACGCTGGCGCCGCCCGCACGCCCTGCACCCCCCGGTCCCCATCCTTCCCGAGAGGTCCTCCTTGCGTCACGGCATCTCGCGCTCCCGCTCCGCCTCCCGCACGACACCCGCCCCCGTGAACCGCCCGCTCCGCCGCGCCGCCGGCGCCGCGTTCGCCGCGCTGGCGCTGGCCTCGCTCGCGCTCGCCGGGCCGGCCGCGCCGCCCGCGAACGCGCTCGAGGTGCCGCCCGACTTCGTCGTGGAGAACGCCGTGCCGGGCCTTTACTTCGACGTCCCGGTGGGGATCCGTTTCCTTCCCGACGGGCGAATGCTGACGCTCGAGAAGCGCGGGCGGCTGTGGGTGTCGAAGAACGGCGTGCGCCACCCGGTGCCCATGTGGAACGGCGAGACCGAGGTGCTCAGCAGCGCCGATCGAGGCGCGATCGGCTTCGCGGTGGACCCGAACTTCGCCTCCAACCGCTACCTCTACCTGGCCTACACGGTGGACCCGGACACCAACGGCGTGGACGACAATGACGACGCGTTCGGGCGGCTCGTGCGCTACCAGGTGAGCGCGAGCGACTCGAACGCGCTCGACCTCTCGACCCGCACGGTGCTCCTCGGCACGAACTGGACGGAGGGCATCCTGAGCGCCTCGTCCACGCACACGGTCGGCTCGGTGGAGTTCGGCCGGGACGGCAGCCTGCTCCTCAGCGCGGGCGAGGGCGCGCAATTCAACACCGCCGACGGCGGCGGGCTGGACCCCAACGCCTTCGGGCCGGGCAAGACCGACCCGTCCGAGGACATCGGCGCGTTCCGCGCCCAGTCGCTCGGCAGCCTCGCGGGCAAGATCCTCCGGATCAACCCCGCGAACGGCCACGGCTACCCGAGCAATCCGTACTGGGACGGCGACCCGCTCTCGAAGCGCTCGCGCATCTGGGCGTACGGCCTGCGCAACCCGTATCGCATCATGATCCGTCCCGGCACCGGCTCGACGGATCCCGCCGACGGCAACCCGGGCACGCTCTACATCGGCGACGTGGGCTGGGCCAACTACGAGGACCTCAACATCCTCAAGACGCCCGGCGTCAACTTCGGCTGGCCCTGCTACGAGGGCCCGCAGGCGCGGAGCAACTACCAGGCCCTGTCGCCCCCGAGTTCCGGCTGCTCGACGATCGGCAGCCCGTCGAACCCGGGCCCGCTGACGTATCCCACCGCCTACTGGTCGCACGGCGACTCGGCGCTCAGCGTGCCGCCCGGGGCGATCGGCCGCACCTCGATCGCCGGGGCGTTCTACACCGGCACGCAGTACCCGCCCGCCTACCGGAACAAGTATTTCCACGTCGAGTTCACGTTCGGATGGATCCGCGTCCTGAGCATGGATGCGAACGACCAGCTCACGGGGGCCCAGGCGTTCGGCGAAGCCATGGCCGGGCCCGTGGACCTGGAAGCGGACCCGGTGAGCGGCGACCTCCACTACGTCTCGATCTACACGGGCGAGGTGCGGCGCATCCGCTACACCGGACCGGTCGTGGGCAACCAGCCGCCGGTCGCGGCCGCGTCGGCCGAGCCCGCCGTGGGCATCGAGCCGCTCCAGGTCGCGTTCTCGTCCGCCGGCTCCTCGGACCCCGACGGCGACCCGCTGGCCTTTGCCTGGAGCTTCGGCGACGGCCAGGGCTCGGCGCAGCCGAATCCCGTGCACACCTATACCGCCCCCGGCACGTACGTCGCGGTGCTCTCGGTCTCCGACACGGCCGGGGCGCTCGACACCGCCTCGGTCGTGATCGAGGTCGGCGAGGACTTCGCGTTCCCGACCACCATCGTGCTCGACGACTTCGACCGCGCCGACGGCGCGCCCGGAGCGCCCTGGCTCGCCGACGGCGGCGCGGTCGCGATCGCCGACAGCGCGCTCGAGCGCGGCGCGCTCGACGGCGGCCTCGTCTGGGACGGCGGCGTGTTCGGCGCCGACCAGGAGGCCCACGCGGTGCTCGGCGCGCCCGGCGCCTCGGGCGCGCACGTGCTGCGCCTGAAGCTCCAGGGCGCCGGCCCTTCGGACGCGCACGTCGAGGTGCGGCACGACGCCGCGTCGCAGGAGGTCTCGGTCCGCACGTACGAACCGGGCGCCGGCTGGGTGCCGCGCGGCGGTCCGTGGACGGCGCCGTTCGCGGCCGGCGAGCGTTTCGGCGCGCGCGCCCGCGCGAACGGGATCGTCGAGGTCTTCCGCGGCGCGACGCGCGTCGGCGCCGCCTCGCTCGCCGGCTGGCCGTTCGCCCCGGCCGGCGGGCGCATCGGCCTCGCGCTCGAGGGCGCGGGCATCTCGGGGCTCGACGACTTCGGCGGCGGCGGCGCCGTGCTCGCGTTCAACACCCCGCCCTCGGTGGCGATCCTCTCGCCCGTGGTCGGGACGTTCTTCGCGCACGACGACACGCTGCACCTGCAGGGCGTGGCGAGCGACGCGCAACAGCCGTCTTCGGCGCTCGAGTGGCGCTGGGACGTGGACCTGCACCACAACGTGCACGTCCACCCGAGCATCCTGGTGATCGAGGACAGCACCGGCATCCTGGTGACCGAGAACCACGACGACGGCTCCGGGACGTGGTACGTGATCCGCCTCACGGTCACCGACGGCGGCGGGCTGGCCGACACGGCGAGCGT
>CAZUEM010000040.1:0-15461 GCA_964619155.1 uncultured bacterium | reverse complement strand
GCGCTGCGGCTCTCGAGCGCGTTCCCGAATCCCGCGCGCGGGCTCGTGGCGTGGACGCTCGAGTTGCCGGCGCCGGCGAAGGTCGAGTGGTCGGTGCACGACGTGGCCGGGCGCGAGGTGTGGCGCGAGGCCGCCGCCGTGCGCCCCGCCGGCCGGATCGCGCTGCGCTGGGACGGCCGCGACACCTCGGGCCGGCCGGCCGGGGCCGGCGTCTACCTGGCGCGCGTGCGCGCCGGCGATGCCGCGTTCACGCGGCGGTTCGCGATGCTGCGATGACGCGCCGCGTGGTGGTGACGGGCCTCGGGGTGTGCTCCGCGATCGGCACCGGCGTCGCGAAGTTCCGCGACGCGCTGTTCGCGGGGCGCTCCGGCGTCGCCCTCATCACCGCGTTCGACGCCTCGGCGCTGCGCAGCCGGGTCGCCGGCGAGGTGCGCGACCTGGACGCCGAGGCGAAGCTCTCCGCGAAGGTGCTCAAGCGCACCGCGCGCTTCACCCAGCTCGCGCTGGTGGCGGCGCGCGAGGCGCTGGAGCACGCCGGCCTTCCCGCGGGGGAGGCGCGGGAGAACGTCGCGGTCGTGGTCGGCACGGGGGCGGGGGGCTTCGACGTCATCGAGCGCGAACACGAGGTCTTCCTCACCCGAGGCCCCGGGCACTTCGCGCCGCTCACCGTGCCCATGGTGATCCCGGACATGGCGGCCGGGGTGGTGGCGATGGAGACCGGCTGCCGCGGCCCCAACCTGGGCGTGGTGACCGCGTGCGCGAGCGGCGCGAACGCCATCGGCACGGCGTTCGATCTCGTCCGCTCCGGCCGGGCCGACGCCGCGCTCGCCGGCAGCACCGAATCCACCATTTCGCCGTTCGCGATCGACGGCTACTGCCAGTTGCGCGCGCTCACGACCCGCGACGTCGCGCCGGAGAAGGCCTCGTGCCCGTTCAGCGCCGACCGCGACGGCTTCGCGATCGCCGAGGGCGCGGGGATCCTGGTCCTGGAGAGCGCCGAGCACGCGCGCGCGCGCGGAGCCCGGCCGCTCGCCGAGGTCGCGGGCTACGGCGCGAGCGCCGACGGCCATCACCTGACCGCGCCCGACCCCGAGGGCCGCGCGGCGGTGCGCGCGATGCGCATGGCGCTCGCCGACGCCGGCCTCGCGCCCGAGGCCGTGGACGTGGTGAACGCGCACGGCACCTCGACCCCGCTCAACGACGCCGGCGAGACGCGCTCGATCAAGCAGGCCTTCGGCGCGCACGCGGCCCGGCTCGCGGTGCACGCGACCAAGTCCATGACGGGGCACGCGCTCGGTGGCGCCGCGGCGATCGAGGCGGTCGCCGCGGTGCTGACGCTGCTGCACGGGGTCGTGCACCCGACCATCAACCTCGACCGGCCGGACCCCGAGTGCGACCTCGATTACGTGCCGAACGCCGCGCGCGAGATGCGGGTGCGCACCGTGATGTCGAACTCGTTCGGGTTCGGCGGCCACAACGGCGTGCTCGTGCTGAGGGCCGTGGACGCCTGATCTCCCGCCGGGACGCATCCCCGGAGGCCCGGCGGGCGTAGGATGGGCGCCGTCCGCGCCGGGCGAAGGCCGCCCGGGCGCGGGCCACGAGGAGGTTCGCCTTGCCCCCGACGTTCGACACCACGCACCTGTTCGCGCTCGCCGCCGCGCTCGGCTGGGCGAGCGGCCTGCGCTTCTACGCGGTCGTGTTCCTGACCGGGCTCGCGGGCGCGCTCGGCGCCGTCGAGCTTCCCGCGGGGCTGCGCGTGCTCGAGTCCCCGTGGGTGCTGGGCGCGAGCGGCTTCCTGCTCCTGGTCGAGTTCTTCGCCGACAAGGTGCCGGCCCTCGATTCGCTCTGGGACATCGTGCACACGCTCGTGCGCGTCCCGGGCGGAGCGGCGCTCGCGGCGGCGGTCTTCGGCGTGGACGGCGGGACGATGGCGGTGGCGGCGGGGCTCCTCGGCGGCACGCTCGCGGCGGTGAGCCACACCGCCAAGGCCACGACGCGGACCGCCGCCAACACCTCGCCCGAGCCGTTCTCGAACTTCGGGCTCTCGCTGCTGGACGACGTCGCGGCGCCGCTGGCGCTGTGGCTGGCGTGGGCGCACCCGGTGATCTTCTTCGCCGTGCTCGCGGTCGTGGTGGTCGCGATGATCGCGGTCGTGTGGGTGCTCGGCCGGTTCCTCGCGCGGCTCGCGCGCCGCGTCGCGGGCTGGCTCGCGCCGCGGCCCGCGGAGGGCTGACGGCCCGGCGACGCCGGCCGGACCGCCGGGATCGCGCGGCCGCCGCGCGCTTCGGCCGCCGCCCGCCCGCGGGTGCGTGATAGATTGCGCGCCCGTCCCGCGTCCCGACCCCTTTGCCGAGCCCGCACCGTGAGCGATTTCCCCGAGACCCTCGCCGCCGCCCTCGCCGACCGCTACCGCATCGAGCGCGAGCTCGGCCGCGGCGGAATGGCGACCGTCTACCTCGCCGACGACCTCAAGCACCGCCGCAGGGTGGCGCTCAAGGTCATGAATCCCGAGACGGTGGCGGCGATCGGGCACGACCGGTTCCTGCGCGAGATCGAGATCGCCGCCCGGCTCTCGCACCCGCACGTGCTGCCGCTGTTCGACTCCGGGGCGGCCGAGGGGCAGCTCTACTACGTCATGCCGTACGTCGCGGGCGAGTCGCTGCGCGCGCGGCTCGACCGCGAGCGCCAGCTGCCGCTCGACGAGGCGCTGCGCCTCGCGCGGGAGATCGCCGGCGCGCTCGGCCACGCGCACGCCCAGGGCCTCGTGCACCGCGACGTGAAGCCCGAGAACGTGCTGCTGGCCGACGGCATCGCGATGGTCGCCGACTTCGGCATCGCGCGCGCCACCTCGCGCGACGACGTCTCGGCGACGCTCGCCGCGACGCGCGCGGCGACGCGCGCGGGCGTCACGCTCGGCACGCCCCTCTACATGGCGCCCGAGCAGGCCGAGGGCGACCCGTCGCTCGACGGTCGCGCCGACCAGTACGCCCTGGGCTGCGTGCTCTACGAGATGCTCGCCGGCCAGCCGCCCTTCCACGCCACGTCCGTGACGGCGCTGCTCGCGCGCCACGCGAAGGACCCGGTGCCGCCGCTCTCGTCGGCGCGCCCGGGTGTGCCCGACGCGGTCGAGCGCGCGATCGTCAAGGCGATGGCCAAGACGCCCGCGGACCGCCACGCCAGCATGGCGCGATTCGCCGAGGCCCTGGCGATGGCGGCGACGGGCGCGCGCACGCCGACGCCGGTGCCGGCGCGGACCGAGAGCGCGGTGCCGACCAACCTGCCCAAGCAGCGCACGAGCTTCGTCGGCCGCGTCCGCGAGCTGGCCGAGTGCGCGCGGCTGCTGGGCGTGACGCGCCTGCTCACGCTGACGGGCGTGGGCGGCTGCGGCAAGACCCGGCTCGGGCTGCGGCTCGCCGAGAGCCTGCTCGAGGCGCACCCGGACGGGGTCTGGTGGGTGGACCTCGCGCCGGTCTCGGAGGACTCGCGCCTGCCGCTCGCGATCGCGGGCGCGCTGGGCGTCCAGGAGGAGGCGGGCCAGCCGCTGCTCGCCACCGTCGGCCGGCACCTGGCGGAGCGGCGCGCGCTGCTCGTGCTCGACAACTGCGAGCACCTGCTCGCGGCGACCGGCGATGCGGCGGACGCGCTGCTCTCGGCGGCCGGAGGGCTGCGGCTCGTCGTGACGAGCCGCGAGGGGCTCGGTATCCCGGGCGAGCACGTCTTCGCGCTGCGCTCGCTCGGGGTGCCGAGCGCGGCGGCGCAGTCCGACCTGCACGCGATCGAGGAGTCCGACGCGGTGAAGCTGTTCGTGGACCGCGCCCGCCAGGCGGCGAACGGATTCACGCTCACCGGGGAGACGGCGCCGGCGGTGGCCGAGGTGTGCCGCCGCCTCGACGGCATGCCGCTCGCCATCGAGCTGGCGGCCGCGCGAGCGAAGATGCTCACGGTCGAGCAGATCCGCTCGAAGCTGGACGACCGCTTCAAGCTGCTCACGGGCGGCAGCAAGGCGCTGCCGCGGCACCAGACGCTGCGCGCCACCATCCAGTGGAGCTACGACCAGCTCGACGCGGGCGAGCAGGAGCTGTTCCGGGACCTGGCGGTGTTCGCGGGCGGCTGGACGCTGCCCGACGCCGTGGCCGTGGCGGGCGAGGGCGCCGACGAGTTCGAGGTCCTGGACCTGCTCACGCGCCTCGCCGACAAGTCGCTCGTCGCCGTGGACCGCGAGTCGGGCGGCGAGGCGCGCTACTCGATGCTCGAGACGGTGCGGCAGTTCGCGCTCGAGCTGCTCAACGCCTCGCCCGACCGGGACGCGGTTCGCGACCGCCACCTGCGGCGCTTCGTTGCGTTCGCGGCCGAGCACCGGATCCGGATCGACGCGATGGCGACGGGCGACATGAACCGGGTCATGGACCGCGAGCTCGAAAACGTCCTCGCCGCGCACGCCTGGTGCGACCACGCGGCGGACGGCGCCCGGCTCGGCATCGAGCTGATCGCCCCGCTGCGCGGCTACTGGTCCGATCGCGGGCTGCTCGACCTCGGCACCCGGGTCCTGCGCGAGGCGCTGGCGCGCGACCCGGAGGGGACTCGGACCGGGGAGCGGGCGCGGGCGCTGGCGGCGCTTTCCGACCTGCACTACTTCCGGGGCGAGTACGCGGACGCCATGGCGGCGGGCCGCGCCTCGCTGGACCTCGCCCGCGAGCTGGGCGGCGCGAGCGTGCTGCTCGCGGCGCTCGACGCGGCCGCCTGCGCGGCGTACGCGCTCGGCGAGGTGGACGAGGCGCGCCGGCTCATCGAGACCTACGTCGTCGAGGCGCGCGCGGCCGGCGAGATGCGGCCGCTCACGAGCGCGCTCACGTACCTGGGCGAGATCCTGCGCTCGGAGGGCGATCTCGAGGGCGCGTTGCGCGTCTACGACGAGCTGCTGCCGCTCGCCCGCCGGCGCGGCAGCCTTCAGGCGCTGTCCATCGGCTTCGGCAACCTGTCCATGATCCACGCCGGGCTCGGAAGCCTGGACGCCGCGAGGACGACGCTCCGGGCGTCGGCCGAGAACGCCGCGGCGACGGGTTCGAAGCGCATCCAGGTCTCGGCGATCGACTGCGTGGCGAGCATCGCCGTGCTCTCCGGCGACCCGCGGACCGGCGCCCGCCTGTACGGGGCCTCGGAACTCGAGCACGAGCGCGCGGGCGCGACGCGCGAGCCCGCGGACGCGCGCTTCCACGGGCCGATCCGCGCCCGGGCCGAGGCCGAACTGGGCGCGGAGGCGTTCGCGGCCGCGTACGCCGAGGGGCGCGCGCTGGGCATGGAGCCGGCGTTCGCCGAGGCGCTGGCCTGGGTGCGCGAGCACTGCCCTCTCAACGCTTCCTGAACGCGCCGCGCGCGTTCAGCATTCCGCGTCAATCTCCTGACCCGCGACAACGAATTGCCATGCGCCTGCCAGCGTCCGGCAGCTTCGGCGATTCTGTCATGCGGAGCCGGATGGAAGGCGTTTGAGCCGCGCGCGGCAATCGCAAGCCGCGCAGCCGACATGGCGGGTCGCGGCGACGCGGTCCTGCGTGGCACAGGCGTTGCCGCGATTCGCGGGCGTCCTCCCGATTCAACGCCGTACGTTCCTGACCCGCGCGCCGGTGGCGGCGGCCGCGGTCGCGAAACCACGCGGGAGTGCGCATGAACGCAGCACCTGCGAACACGGTCACGGGCGAGGCCGTCCTCGAAGCCTCGCAGTTCGACCGCCTGCTCGAGGCGATCCGGGCGGCCGGCTACGGGCTCGTCGGCCCGGTCGTGCGGGACGGCGTGCTGGCCTACGAGCCCATCCAGGGCGCCGCCGACCTCACGCCGGGCTGGATCGACGACCAGGGCCCCGGCGCCTGCCGGCTGAAGCGCGAGGGCGCGCTGCTCTTCGGGCCCACGCACGGCCCCGGCGGCTGGAAGCGCTTCCTGCATCCGCCGCGCGTGCGGCTCTTCACCGCGAAGGCGGACGCGAAGTCGTTCGCCGTCACCGACGGCGCCGACCCCGCCCTGCCGACCGCCTTCATCGGCGTGCGCCCGTGCGACGTCGCCGCCATCGCCGTGCTCGACCGGGTGATGCTCGGCGGGCCGGTGGTGGACCCGGTGTACCGGGAACGGCGCGAGAAGTGCCTGATCGTCGCCGCGCACTGCACGCGCGCGGCGGCCACCTGCTTCTGCGAGTCCATGGGCGCCGGGCCGCGCGCCCGCGCCGGGTTCGACCTCGCGTTCACCGAAGTGCGCGAGGAGGGCCGCCACGAGTTCGTGCTCGAGAGCGGCAGCCCCCGGGGCGAGCAACTGCTGGCCGGTCTCGGCGCGCGGGCCGCGGGCGAGGACGAGCGCGCGGCGGCCGCGCGGGCGATCGAGCGGGCGAGCGCGCAGATGGGCCGCCGCCTCGACACGACCGCGCTCGCGAGCCGGCTGCGGTCGAACCCCGACCATCCGCACTGGGAGAAGGTCGCCGTGCGCTGCATGGCGTGCGGCAACTGCACGCAGGTCTGCCCGACCTGCTTCTGCACCTCGATGACGGACGCCGCGGCGCTCGGCGGCGGCGGCGCCTCGCGCGTGCGCCGCTGGGATTCCTGCTTCGCACCCGATTTTTCGTACATCCACGGCGGCGGCGCCCGCACCTCGGTGCGCGCGCGCTGGCGCCACTGGGTCACCCACAAGCTCGGCACCTGGCACGAGCAGTTCGGCGGCTCCGGCTGCACGGGCTGCGGGCGCTGCATCACGTGGTGCCCCGCCGGGATCGACTTCACCGAGGAGACGGTGGCGATTCGCTCCGTCCCGCGCCGGGAGGAGGCTCCGCATGCAGACGCTTGAACCGATCGTCGCCCGACTGCCGCTGTTCGCCGGAATGAAGGAGGAGCACCTCGGCCTCATCGCCGGCTGCGCCACCAACGTGCGTTTCGAGGAGGGCGAGGTCATCGGCCGCGCCGGCGAGACCGCGGACCGCTTCTGGATCATCCGCGAGGGCCAGGTGGCGCTCGAACTGGACGCCCCGGGGCGCGGTTCGGTGGTCGTGCAGACGGTCGGCCCGGACGACGTGCTCGGCTGGTCGTGGCTGCTGCCGCCGCACCAGCTCCACTTCGACATGCGGGCGCTCACGCCCGCCCGCGCGATCATGTTCCAGGGCTTCTGCCTGCGCGGGAAGTTCTCCGAGGATCAGGAACTGGGCTACGAGATGATGCGGCGCTTCATGGGCATCATCGTCGAACGCCTCGAGGCCACGTCGCTCCAGCTCCTGGACGTCTATGGCGACCACGATTGACGCGGCGCCGGTCGAGACCGGTCCGGAGCGCGACCCGATGCGGCCCGAGCCCTGCCGGGTGCTCAAGGTCACGCGCGAGACGCACAACACGTTCACGATGGTGCTGTCGCCGCCCGCGGGGCGGGCGGGCTTCGCCTTCCGGCCGGGGCAGTACAACATGCTGTACGCCCCCGGCATCGGCGAGGTCCCGATCTCGATCAGCGGCCGTCCCGACCATCCGCGCGAGATCGTGCACACGATCCGCGAGGTCGGGCCCGTCACGCGCGCGCTCGGCAAGCTCCGGCGCGGGGACGCGCTCGGGCTCCGCGGTCCGTTCGGAACGTCCTGGCCGGTGGAGCGGGCCGACGGCTGCGACCTCGTCTTCATCGCCGGCGGCATCGGGCTGGCGCCGCTGCGGCCGGCCATCTACCACGTGCTCGCCCACCGCGAGCGCTACGGGCGCATCTCGCTGCTGTTCGGCGCGCGCTCCTCGGCGGACCTGCTGTTTCGCCGCGAGGTCGAGACCTGGCGCGGGCGGCTGGACGTGGACGTCGAGGTCACCGTGGACCGCGGCGACGCCTCGTGGCGCGGGCCCGTGGGCGTCGTGACCCGGATGATCGGGCGCGCGGCGTTCGACCCGGCGCGCACGCGCGCGTTCGTGTGCGGCCCCGAGATCATGATGACCTTCGCGGTGCGCGAACTGCTGCGCCGCGGCGTCTCCGGCGACGCGCTGCACGTGTCGCTGGAGCGCAACATGAAGTGCGCGATCGGCCTGTGCGGTCACTGCCAGATGGGCGCGGTCTTCATCTGCCGCGACGGGGCGGTGTTCCCGTGGAGCCGGGTCGAGAGCCTGCTCGCCGTCCGGGAGATCTGACATGAAGGCCCGCCGCAAACCCACCCTGGCCGTCTGGAAGTTCGCCTCGTGCGACGGCTGCCAGCTGAGCCTGCTCGACTGCGAGGACGAGCTGCTCGCCGTGGCCGACGTCGTGGACATCGCCAACTTCCCCGAGGCGTCGCGCGCGGTGAAGCGCGGCCCCTACGACCTGTCGCTGGTCGAGGGCTCGATCACCACGCCGCACGACGCCGAGCGCATCCACCACGTGCGCCGCTCCTCGAGGGTCCTGGTCTCCATCGGCGCGTGCGCGACGAGCGGCGGCCTGCAGGCGCTGCGCAACATCGCGCCGGTGGCGGAGTGGGTGCCGCTCGTCTACGCGAACCCCGACTACATCCGGACGCTCGGCATGTCCACGCCGATCTCGCACCACGTGCACGTGGACTTCGAGCTGCGCGGCTGCCCCGTGGACAAGCACCAGCTGCTCGAGGTGGTCAACGCGTTCGTGCTCGGGCGCACGCCGGTGCTGCCCGCGCACTCCGTGTGCCTCGAGTGCAAGGCGCGCGGCACGCCGTGCGTGATGGTCGCGCACGGCCGCCCGTGCATGGGCCCCGTGACCGTGGCCGGCTGCGGAGCGCTCTGCCCGTCGTTCGCGCGCGGCTGCTTCGGCTGCTTCGGCCCGCTCGGCAAGCCGGGCGTGACGCCGACCGCGGCGCTGGGGGCCGTGCTCAAGCGCTGCGGCTGGACCGACCTCGAGATCGCGCACGCCTACCGCTCCACCAACGCCGCCGCCGAGGCCTTCCGGGTGGCAGGAGAGACCCATGCCCGCCGTTAAGTCGAGGTCCGTCCGGGTCGAGATGCTCGCCCGGGTCGAGGGGGAGGGCGGCCTGCACGTGCGCATCCGCGACGGCGAGGTCGCCGAGGTGAAGCTCGACATCTTCGAGCCGCCGCGCCTGTTCGAGGCGTTCCTGCGCGGCCGCCAGTACACGGACGCGCCGGACTTCACCGCCCGCATCTGCGGCATCTGCCCGGTCGCGTACCAGACCTGCGCGGTGAACGCCATCGAGCGCGCATTCGGCGCCGAGGTGCCGCGCTCGGTGAAGGTGCTGCGGCGGCTGCTGTACTGCGGCGAGTGGATCGAGAGCCACGCGCTGCACGTGTACATGCTCCACGCCCCGGACTTCCTGGGCTACGAGAGCGGGCTGCACATGGCCAAGGACCACCCCGACGCGGTCCAGCGCGGCCTGCAGCTCAAGAAGATCGGCAACGCGGTGATGACCGCGGTGGGCGGCCGCGAGATCCACCCGATCAACCTGCGCCCCGGCGGCTTCTGGCGCATGCCGCGCCGCTCCGAGCTGCTCCCGCTCGAGGACCAGCTGAAGTGGGGCCGCGACGCCGCGCTGCAGACGGTGCAGTGGGTCGCGGGCTTCGAGTTCCCGGACTTCGAGCGCGACGTCGAGTTCGTGGCGCTGCGCCACCCGGACGAGTACGCGGTGTGCGAGGGCCGCATCGTCTCGAGCCTCGGGCTCGACCTCGACCCGGACGACTACGAGCGGGTGTTCGCCGAGGAGCACGTCGAGCACTCGAACGCGCTGCACTCGCACGTCGTCGGCCGCGGGAACTACTTCACGGGCCCGGCCGCGCGCTGGAACCTGAACGGCGGACAGCTCTCGCCGCTCGCGCTCGATGCCGCGCGCGAGGCGGGCCTCGAGCGGCCGTGCCGGAATCCGTTCCGCAGCATCCTCGTCCGCGCGGTCGAGCTGCTGTGGGCGTTCGACGAGGCGCTGCGGCTGCTCGAGGAATACGGGCCGGCCGACGAGCCGTTCGTCGAGACCGTCCCGCGCGCCGGGCGCGGCACGGGGGTGAGCGAGGCGCCGCGCGGGCTCCTGTACCACCGCTACGACTTCGCCGAGGACGGCACGATCCGCGACGCGCGCATCGTGCCGCCGACCGCGCAGAACCTGGCCACCATGGAGGACGACCTGGCCGCCTTCGTCGCCCGCAACCTGTCGCTCGACGACCGGGCGCTGACCTGGAAGTGCGAGCAGGCCGTCCGCAACTACGACCCGTGCATCTCGTGCGCGACGCACTTCCTGAAGCTCGACATGCGGCGGGAGTGACCGCCGCCGCGGAACGGTCCGGTGAGCGCGACTTCCCCCGTGCGCTCCCGGCCGTCCGCGTGATCGGCGTGGGCCGGACGGTGCGCGGCGACGACGGCGCCGGGCCGCTCGTCGCCCGCGCGCTGGCCGCCGCGCCGCCGGACGGCGTGGTCGTGTGCGAGTGCCCGGGCGAGTTCGACGCGCTGCTCGACCTGTTCGAGGGCGCGGACGCGGTCGTGGTCGTTGACGCGGTGTGCTCGGGGGCGCCGCCGGGCACGCTCGTGCGCCACGACGCCATCGCCTCGCCCGTGCCGGCGCCGGCCGGGCCCTCGAGCCACGGCTTCGGGCTCGCCGAGGCGATCGAGATCGGCCGGGCGCTCAAGCGCCTGCCGCCGGTGCTGGTCGTGCACGGCGTCGAGGCGGCGGATGTCACGCCGGGCGCGGGCCTCTCGCCCGCGGTGGCCGCGGCGCTGCCGGCGCTCGTGGACGCGGTGCGGGCCGAGGCGGGGGCCATGGCCGAATCCCTTGCAACGTCGAGGCAAGCGCGCGAGTCGAGAGGTTAGACTCGGCGCGCCGCACGTTCTCGCGCCGCGACTCCGTTCCGTCCGTCCCGGAGACCGCCATGACCCGGCTTCGCCTCGCCGTTCCCGCCGCTCTCGCGCTCGCCCTGCTCCCGATCGTGCCCGCCGCGCCCGCGGCCGCCGCGCCGGCCGCGCCGCGCCCCGCCGCCGCCGCGGCCGACACCGCGATCTTCGCGGGCGGCTGCTTCTGGTGCATGGAGTCGCAGTTCGAGGGTCTTCCCGGGGTGCGTTCCGTGGTCTCGGGCTACACCGGCGGGCACAAGGCGAACCCCACGTACGAGGAGGTCTGCGAGCACCGCACCGGGCACTACGAGGCCGTGCGCATCGCGTTCGACCCGGCGGTGACGAGTTACGCGAAGCTGCTCGAGCACTTCTGGCACGGCGTGGACCCGACTCAGGCCGACGGCCAGTTCTGCGACCTCGGCGAGAGCTACCGCACCGCGATCTTCTTCCGGAACGACTCGCAGAAGCGCGCGGCGCTCGGCTCGCGCGAGACGCTGAGGAAGTCGGGCCGGCTGAAGGGCGCGATCGTGACCGAGGTCCGCCCGGCGAAGACCTTCTGGGTCGCCGAGGACTACCACCAGGACTTCCACCTCCGGCAGCCCGAGCGCTACCGCGCCTACCGCGAGAGCTGCCTGCGCGACCGCCGGCTCAAGGCGCTGTGGGGCGAGAAGGCCGCGAAGTCGCAGGGCCACTGAGCCCCGCGTCCGGCGCCCCCGGGAAACGGCGAGGCCCCCGCGACCGCGGGGGCCCCGTGTGTCCGCGCCGGGCCGGCGCTCAGGCCGTCGCGGCGGCCGCGCGCTCGGCGTCGGTGAGCCCGTAGAGCGGCTGGTACTTGCCCCACAGGTAGTCGAGGTAGGGCTCGAGCGCCATCGGCCGGCCGGTCGCGCGGCGCACGATCTCGTCGGCGGTGAACTTCGCGCCGTGCTGGTAGACGTGCTCGCGCAGCCAGCCGTGCAGCGTGCCGAAGCGGCCCCGCTCGATCTCGGCGGGGATCTCCGGGTGCGCGGCGCGGGCGGCGTCGTAGACCTGCGCGCTCAGGATGTTGCCGAGCGTGTAGCCCTGGAACGCGCCGCCGATGACGCCGGAGTACCAGTGCACGTCCTGCAGCACGCCGTTGCGGTCGTCGGGCACCGGGATGCCGAAGTCCGCCTCGAAGCGCTCGCGCCACACGCGGGCCAGGTCGGCCACCGCGACGCGGCCCTCGAGCAGGTCCAGCTCCAGCTCGAAGCGCAGCATGACGTGCAGGTTGTAGGTCACCTCGTCGGCGTCCACGCGGACGAGCGAGCGCTCCACCTTGTTGATCGCGCGGTGGAACGTCCCGAGCGGCACCCCGGCGAGCTGCTTCGGGAAGGCCGTCTGCAGGCGCGGGTAGAAGTGCTTCCAGAACCCGAGGCTGCGGCCGACCAGGTTCTCCCACAGCCGCGACTGGCTCTCGTGCACGCCCGACGACGTGCCGTTCGCGAGCGGCGTGCCCTCGAGTTCCATGCGGATGCCCTGCTCGTAGAGCGCGTGCCCGCACTCGTGCAGCGTCGAGAACAGCGCGTCGGTCATGTCGTTCTCGCGCACGCGCGTGGTGATCCGCACGTCGCCGAGCGAGAACTTGGTCATGTACGGGTGGTGCGTCTTGTCCTGGCGGCCGCGCTCGAAGTCGTAGCCGTAGGCCCGGATCACCTCGAGACCGAACGCGAGCTGCTGTCCCTCGGGCGCGAACTGCTTCAGGCAGGAGTCGTCGGCGGGCGGCCGCGACGTGATCGCCCGCACCAGCGGCACGAGCCGCGCGCGCAGGTCCCGGAACAGCGGCCGGATCGTGCTCGCCTTCATGCCGTAGTCGGAGAAGTCGATGAGCGGGTCGGCGATGCTCTCCCAGCCGGTGAAGCAGTTCGCCATGCGGCGGCTGAGGTCGAGCGTCTTCTCGAGCAGCGGCCGGACGGCCGCGAAGTCGTTCGCCGGCCGCGCCGCCGTCCACGCCTGGTAGATGACGGCGACGTGCTCGTTGAACTCCGAGACGAGCGCCGACGGGATGCGCACGGCCTGCTCGTACTCGCGGCGCGTCACCCGCGCGAGCGCGGCCTCGTCGGAGTCCGCGGGCAGCGCGGCGGTCTCCCGCTCCGCCTGCTCGATCAGCTTCCCGACGGCCGGGTCGGTGAACTTCTCGTGCGCGAGCCGGCTGAGCGTCGCCACCTGCCGGCCGCGCGCCGGCGCGCCGCCCGGGGGCATGTAGGTGGTCTGGTCCCAGCGCAGCAGCGCCGCGGCGTGGTTCAGGTCGTTGACTTCGAGCAGGCGGACCTTCAGGTCCTCGAGCGCCTTCATCGGGGGATTCTCCGTCGGGGGTGCGGGCACGGCCTCGCCCGGGTCGTCCGGTGGTGCTCCGGTCAGCCGATCTCGATCGTCAGCCGGTCGATCGTCAGCCGCTCGCTCGTGCGGCCCGAGGGCGAGCCGCAGGCCTCGAGGGCGTGCAGCGTGGCCTCGCCGCCTTCGACGGCGCCGAAGATGCTGTGCTTGCCGTCGAGCCACGGCGTGGGGACGAACGTGAGGAAGAACTGGCTGCCGTCGGTTCCGGGGCCCGCGTTGGCCATCGAGAGCAGGCCGCCGCGGTCGTGGGCCACCGCGTTCGAGAACTCGCCGTCGAACTTGTAGCCCGGTCCGCCGGTGCCGGTGCCGAGCGGGCACCCGCCCTGCGCCATGAACCCGGGGATCACGCGGTGGAACGTGAGCCCGTCGAAGAACCCGAGGCGCGCCAGGAAGGCGAAGCTCGTGACGTGCATGGGCGCGACGTCCGGCATCAGGCGGATGACGACCTCGCCCTTGTTCGTGGCCATGCGGGCGCGCCACGACTCGCCGGCGGCGAAGGCGATCGGCGCGGGGCGGGTGAGGCGCGTGCGCCAGTCGGGCTTGGAGCGGTCGACGGCGGCCTTCTCGACGAGTGCGTCCAGTCGCTGCATGGGTTCTCCGGTCGGCGGTGCGGGCCTCAGAGCAGGCCCGTGAGGTGGATGAGCTTCAGGCAAAGGGCCGCCACGATAGCAGCCGCGGGCATGGTGAGCACCCACGCCCAGACGATGCGGCCGGCGACGCCCCAGCGGACCGCCGACAGGCGCTGCGTCGCGCTCACGCCGGCGCCGACGATCGCCCCGGTGATGGTGTGCGTGGTCGAGACCGGCACGCCCAGCGCGGTCGCGCCGAACAGCGCGCAGGCGCCGGCCGTCTCCGCGCAGAAGCCGCCGACCGGCTGCAACTTGGTGATGTTCATGCCCATGGTCTTCACGATCCGCCAGCCGCCCATCAGCGTGCCGAGCCCGATCGCGCCGTGCGCCGAGAGGATCACCCACATCGGCACGTCGAAGTCGCCGGTCAGGTGGCCGGTCGAGTAGAGCAGCGCGGTGATGATGCCCATCGTCTTCTGCGCGTCGTTCGCGCCGTGCCCGAGGCTGAACAGCGCGGCCGAGAACAGCTGCAGCCTGCGGAACAGGGTGTCCACGCGCTTGGGCAGCGACCTCCGGAAGATCCACAGCGTCGCCAGCATGAGCAGGAACCCGAGCACCAGGCCCACGACCGGCGAGACGACGATGAACGTGGCCGTCTTGGCGACCCCGGCGAACACGACCGCCCTCGGCCCGGCGTCGAGGATCGCGGCGCCGACGAAGCCGCCGATCAGCGCGTGCGAGGACGACGTCGGAAGGCCGAGCCACCAGGTGAAGATGTTCCAGAGCAGCGCGCCGAGCAGCGCCGCGAGGATGATCGCGGGCGTGACGACCGACGGGTCCACGGTGCCCTTGGCGATGGTCTTCGCGACGTGGACGCCGAATACGGCGAACGCGGCGAAGTTGAAGAACGCCGCCCACACGACGGCCCAGCGGGGCGAGAGCACGCGCGTGCTCACCACGGTCGCGATCGAGTTGGCGGCGTCGTGGAAGCCGTTGCTGAAGTCGAACGCCAGCGCGACCAGGATGATCAGGACGACTTCCGGCGGGAAGGGGAGCGCCATGGCCGTCAGCGGCTCTTGATGACGATGGACTCGATCGTGTTCGCCACGTCCTCGCAGTGGTCGGCCGCGTTCTCGAGCCGGCCGAAGATCTCCTTCCAGCGCATGATGTCGAGGATCTCGTGGCGCCCGGTGAACAGGTCGCCCACGACCTGCCGCGAGATGCCGTCGGCCTCGTTCTCGAGCCGGTTGATCTCGATCGTGAACGCCATGAGGTTGTTCATGTTCTGCAGGCTCCCGACCGCCTTCTCGATCTGGCGCCCGCACTCGGCGAGGATCGCGGTCATGCGCACGGCCTCGGGGCGCGTGGAGGTGATGCCGAACAGCACGAGCCGGCTGGCGATCGCCTCGGCCGCGTCCACGACGTCGTCGAGCCCGCTGGCGAGGTCGTGGATGTCGTCGCGCTCGAGCGGCGTGATGAACGTGCGGTTGAGCTTCTCGAACAGCTCGTGCGTGACCAGGTCCGCGCGGTGCTCGGTCTCCTTGAGCGCCTTCGCGCGCTCCTCGAGGCGGTCGAACTTCTCCATCATCTCGTGCAGCTGGTCGCAGCTCGTGCGCACCAGCTCGGCCTGCTTGCGGAACAGCAGGAAGAAGTCCTCTTCCTTGGGGAACAGGGAGATCTTCACGGACGCCTCGCGCGTGCGGGTGGTGGGGGAACGGAGGGCGCGGCTTCGAAGCCCGGGGAGGCTTAGCACCGGCCTGACATTCTGGCAACGCG
>CAZUEM010000039.1:0-24876 GCA_964619155.1 uncultured bacterium | reverse complement strand
GCGGCGGCCGCGGCGGCCGCGGCGGGCGCGGCGGCCGCGGCGGGCGAGCCGCCGCGCAGGAGCGCGAGCAGCGGCGGGTAGACCACCCGCGTGCGCGCCCCGACCTGCCGCGGGTCGATCATGTCGTGCACGACCCCCGCCGCGGCGGGGAAGACGAACTCGCGCACCCGCGCGCCGCGCGCGGCGCAGCGGGAGGCGAACGCATGGGCGCGGACCTCGTCCACGGCCCGGTCGCCCTCGGTGGTCACCAGCACGACCTCGGGGGCGGCCGGCGCGCGGCGCGCGAGCGTGCGCATCACGTCGTCGCCCAGCCGGTACGCCTCGGCGAGGGCGCGGGTGGCGAAGCGCGGGTAGCACTGGTCCGGCCCGGGCAGGTCCGCCTTCCGCGCCGCGTCCCACCACACGAACCGGTTGGGCAGCCGCGCGCCGAGCCGGCCGGCGGCTGCGCCGAACCACGCCGGGCGCCAGGGCGGCGCGAACGCGGGCGCGATCACGACGGCGCGGCGCACGCCGGGCAGGTTCGCCGCCGCCCACGCCGCGGCCACGCCGCTCGTCGAGAGCCCGGCCACGACGACGGTGTCGCCGAGCCCGGCCGCGATGCCGGCGCACTCGCTGACGAGCGCGGCCAGCTCCTCGGCCCGCAGCCCCGCGAGCGCCCCGGTCATGCGGTCGGCGAGCCCGTGGCGGTCCACTCGCGGCACGAGCACGTGGTCGCCGCCCGCGCGCAGCGACTCGGCGACCTCGGCGAACTGGAGCGGGCAGTTGGTGATGCCGTGCAGCAGAACGAACGCCCGCGGCGAGCGCGCGCCGGTCAGCAGCGCGGTCGTGCCGCAGCCCTCGTGCAGCGCGAGCGTGTCGCGCGCGAGCAGGGCGAACAGGCGCTCGCCCGCCTCCCCGTAGTCCGCGGCCGCGCGGAACTCCGGAGCGGCCACGGGCGCGAGCGGCCTCAGCAGCCACGCGAGCGCGAGCGCGGCGGCCGCGGCGGCGGAGAGGAGCAGGCGTCCCATGGCCGCAGTCTAGGGGCGCGCGGCGCGTGCGGGCCACCACGGCGGTGGCTTTCGACAAACGCGGGGCCGCCGTGCTAGCTTGCCCTCCCGTGCCCACGGGACCCGAGACCAATCGCCGCGCCGTTCTGGGCGTCATTCCCGCCCGGTACGGCGCGACGCGCTTTCCGGGCAAGCCGCTCGCGCTGCTGCGCGGCCGGCCGATGCTCCAGCACGTCTGGGAGCGCGCGCACGCCGCGCGCGGGATCGACGAGCTGGTGATCGCGACCGACGACGGCCGCATCGAGGAGGCCGCTCGCGCCTTCGGCGCTTCGGTCGAGCGCACCTCGCCGGACTGCGCGAGCGGGACGGACCGCGTGGCCGAGGTGGCGCTCCGCCGCCCGCACGCGGACATCGTGCTCAACATCCAGGGCGACGAGCCCGAGCTCGAGACGGCCGCCGTGTCGCGGCTGGTCGAGGCGATGCGCGCCGACGCCGCCGTGCGCATGGGCACGATCGCCCACCACGAGCCCGACCTCGCGGCGATGGCGGGCGAGAACGTGGTCAAGGTGGTCGTGGACGACGCCGGCTTCGCGCTCTACTTTTCGCGCGCGGACCTGGCGGGCGCTTCGCGGGGCGGACCCGCCCTGCGTCACGCCGGCGTCTACGCGTTCCGGCGCGAGCTGCTGCTCGAGTTCGCGCACTGGCCGCCGGGCCGGCTCGAACAGGCCGAGCGGCTGGAGCAGCTCCGCGCGGTCGAGCGCGGGGTGCGCATCAAGGTCGTGATGGGCGAGCACCCGTTCGCGGGGGTGGACACGCCCGAGCAGCTCGCGGCGCTCGAGGCCCGGGGGCCCCGGGGGAGCGTCCTCTAGAAGAGGGACCGCGGCGCCGTACTTTTTTTGGCGTGGATTCGCAGCGGTTTACGGGATTCATTTCGAGTCGGTTCGCAGGATCGTCCGGCCAGGCCGCGGGCGGGACCCTCGGTCGCAAACAGGAAGGTTGCCATGGCCAAGATCGTCGTCGTGACCGGTGGCGTCGTCTCCTCGCTCGGCAAGGGCATCGCCGCCGCCTCGCTCGGGCTGCTGCTCAAGGCGCGCGGCTTCCGGGTCACCATCCAGAAGCTCGACCCGTACCTCAACATCGATCCGGGCACGATGAGCCCCTTCCAGCACGGCGAGGTGTTCGTCACGGACGACGGCGCCGAGACCGACCTGGACCTCGGCCACTACGAGCGGTTCACGAACGCCTCGGTCACCCGCAGCCACAACGTCACCGCCGGGCAGATCTACGATTCGATCCTGTCGCGCGAGCGCCGCGGCGACTACCTCGGGCGCACGGTGCAGGTCATCCCGCACGTCACCGACGAGATCAAGAAGCGCATCCACTCGCTGTCGCTGACGACCCAGGCCGACGTGCACATCGTCGAAATCGGCGGCACGGTCGGCGACATCGAGTCGCTGCCGTTCCTCGAGGCGGTCCGCCAGCTCAAGCTCGAGCACCGCCGCGACGTGCTGTTCGTGCACGTGACGCTGGTGCCGTTCATCAAGGCGGCCGGCGAGGTGAAGACCAAGCCGACCCAGCACTCGGTCAAGGAGCTGCGGGAGATCGGCATCCAGGCGGACGTGCTGCTGTGCCGCAGCGAGGTGCCGCTCGACTCCGACGTGCGCGAGAAGATCGCGCTCTTCTGCAACGTGCCCAGCGAGGCCGTCATCGCGGCCACCGACGTGAAGAGCATCTACGAGGTGCCGGGCGGCTTCCACGCCGGCGGCCTCGACTCGCTGGTGGTGGACCGGCTCGGGCTGCCGGGCGCCGACACGCAGCCGCCCGACCTCGCGGCGTGGACCGACTTCGTGGACCGCGTGACCCGGCCGGAGCGCTCGTGCGAGATCGCCGTGGTCGGCAAGTACACGCACGTGCGCGACGCCTACAAGAGCATCATCGAGTCCTTCGTCCACGCCGGCGCGGCCAACCGCGCCCGCGTCCACCTGCGCTGGGTCGAGAGCACCGACCTCGAGAAGGGGGGCGCGGCGGCGCTGCTCGGGGACGTGGACGGCATCCTCGTGCCCGGCGGCTTCGGCGAGCGCGGCATCGAGGGCAAGATCGAGGCGGTGCGCCACGCGCGCGAGACCAGCGTGCCGTACTTCGGCATCTGCCTCGGCATGCAGGTGGCGACCATCGAGTTCGCCCGCCACGTCGTCGGCTGGGCGGACGCGAACTCGAGCGAGTTCGACGGCTCGAGCGAGCACAAGGTGATCGACCTGCTCGCCGACCAGGCCGGGGTGACCGACAAGGGCGGCACGATGCGGCTCGGCTCGTACCGCTGCGCGCTGCGCGAGGGCAGCCTCGCCGCGCGCGCCTACGGGCGGCCCGAGGTCGAGGAGCGCCACCGCCACCGCTACGAGTTCAACAACCGCTACACGGCGCAGATGCAGTCGCGCGGGCTGGTGCTCTCGGGCAAGTGCGTCGGCCGCGAGCTGGTCGAGATCGTCGAGCTGCCCGACCACCCGTGGTTCCTCGCCGTGCAGTTCCACCCCGAGCTGAAGAGCCGGCCGTTCGAGCCGCACCCGCTGTTCACCGATTTCGTCCGCGCCGCGCTGGAGCGCCGCCGCGCCCGGCTCGGCGACGACGCGTACACGCCCGCGCTCGAGCGGGCGGAGGCGGACGAGGCGTCCGAGGCACGCCCGTGACGCGACGCTTCGCGATCGGGAGCGCCGAGGCGGGCGGCCCGCGGCTGCTGGTCGTGGCCGGCCCGTGCGTGGTCGAGAGCGCCGAGCTGTGCCTGCGCGTCGCCGAGCGCCTGAAGGCGCTGTGCGCCGCGCGCGACCTGCCGTTCGTCTTCAAGGCCTCGTACCGCAAGGCGAACCGCTCGAGCGGACGCTCGTTCGCGGGCCCGCCCGCGGACGAGGCGCTCGCCGTGCTCGCGCGGGTGAAGCGCGAACTGGACGTGCCGGTGCTGACCGACGTGCACGAGGAGGCCGAGGTCGCCGCCGCCGCCGAGGTCGCCGACGTGCTGCAGATCCCGGCGTTCCTCTGCCGCCAGACCGGCCTGCTGCAGGCCGCGGCGCGCACGGGCCGCGCGGTCAACGTGAAGAAGGGCCAGTTCCTCGACCCGGCCGACATGGCCAGCGCCGCGGCCAAGGTCACCGACGCCGGCGGCGCGAAGGTGCTGCTCACCGAGCGCGGCACGACGTTCGGCTACGGCGACCTGGTCGTGGACATGCGCGGGCTCGTGGTCATGCGCGAGACGGGCTGGCCGGTGCTGTTCGACGCCACGCACAGCCTGCAGCGGCGCGGCGCCCGCGCGGAGGGCGGCTCCGGGACCGAGACCGGCGGCGACCGCCGGTTCGCCTTCCCGCTCATGCGCGCCGCGGTCGCGTGCGGCGTGGACGGCCTGTTCTTCGAGGCGCACCCCGATCCCGCGCGGGCGCTGAGCGACGCGGCGACGCAGCTGCCGCTCGAGCAGGCGGCGGCGTTCCTCGACGAGGCCTGCCGCGTGCGCGCGGCCACGGAGGAGGCCGGCCGTGCCTGACGCCCCGGTGCGGGTCCTGTTCCTCGACCTCGACGGCACGCTCACCGACGGCGTGGTGGGGTTCGTGCGCGACGGCGACTTCCGCAATTTCTTCGTGCGCGACGGCCTCGCGCTCGAGTGGGCGCGCGACCTCGGCGTGCTGCCGGTCGTGATCTCCGGGCGCATGTCGCTCGCCGGCCAGGCGCGCATGCACGACCTGAAGCTCGAGCACTACCTCGGCGTCCGCGACAAGGTCGCGGTGGCGGAGAAGGTGCTCGCCCGCGAGGGCGCCGGCTGGGCCGAGGCGGCGATGATCGGCGACGACCTGCCCGACGTGCCGCTGATGAAGCGCGTCGGCTGGCCCATCGCCGTGGCCGACGCCGCGCCCGAGGTGCTGCCGTTCGCGAGGACCGTGACGTCCGCGCGCGCCGGCGCCGGCGCGGTGCGCGAGGCGGTCGAGGCGATCCTGCGGCGCAACGGCGCGTGGGCGAAGGTGCTCGCGCGCTACGAGGCGGAATGATGGCGCGGCCCCTGCTCGAGATCGCGCGCGAGGTCGTGCGCACCGAGGCGGGCGCCGTGGCGGCGCTCGAGCAGCGCCTCGGGCCCGAGTTCGAGAAGGCGGTGCGGCTGCTCGCCGGCTGCCGCGGCAAGGTCGTGGTCTCGGGCGTCGGCAAGAGCGGGCTCATCGGCCAGAAGATCGCGGCCACGCTCACCAGCACCGGAACGCCCGCGGTCTTCCTGCACCCGGCCGACGCGCTGCACGGCGACGCCGGCCTGTTCGCGCCGGGCGAGGTGGCGCTCTTCATCTCGAAGAGCGGCGCCACCGAGGAGCTGCTCGCGCTCATGCCGTACCTGGAGCGCCACGGCATCCCGATGGTGAGCCTCGTCGCCCAGCCGGGCTCGCCGCTCGAGGAGCGCAGCGCGGCGGCGCTCGTGCTCGGGCCGCTCGTCGAGGCCTGCCCGCTCGACCTGACCCCCACGACCAGCGTGACGCTCACGCAGGTGATGGGGGACTGCCTCGCGATCGCGCTCATGGAACTGCGCGGCTTCGAGCCCGACGACTTCCGCTTCCTGCACCCCGGCGGCGTCATCGGCCGCGCGGCGGCGCGGCGCGTCAGCGAGTTGATGCACGCGGGCGACGGCCTGCCGCGCGTCCCGCGCGGCGCGAACCTGCGCGAGGTGATGCTCGAGATCATGCACAAGCGGCTCGGCATCACGACCGTCGTCGAGGCCGACGGCCGCCTCGCCGGCGTGGTCACCGACGGCGACTTCAAGCGCATCCTGATGAAGCACCCCGACCCGTGGCCGCTCACCGCGGCCGACGTGATGTCGACGGCGCCCAGCACGGTCGCGCCCGACGCGCTCGTCGCGAGCGCGGTGCGCGCGATGGAGGAGCGGCCGCAGGGGCCGATCACGGCGCTCGTGGTGGTGGACGGCGGGCGCCGTCCGCTCGGCGTGCTGCACCTGCACGACTGCCTGCGCGGCGGCTGAGCCGCGCGCCGGCCCGGAAGGCGACGCGGGCGTCGCCGGAACGCCGCCGCCGGCGGCAGTCGCGGGTCAAGTTCGCGCCCGGATCACCCGATAAGTTCATGGCGGGTGCCGCGATCTCGCATGGCACAGGCCGTGCTTGCCACGCCGTGGCCTGCTTGCTAGCGTGGCTTCGACACCGCGAAACGACGCGTCCCGGCCCCCGAGGCCGACCGGAAGCCCACATGAACGCTCGCCGTCCCTCCATCACCCGCTGGCCGCTGGCGATCCTGCTCGCGGCCTGCGTGGCGGCGGCGGGATGCAACGGACTGCCGCGGGCCAACCCCGTCGGCGGCCGCGGGGAGATGCCGGACCAGGAGGTCACGGACTTCGTGCTGACCGAAACGGACGCGGGGCACCCGCAGTGGACGCTGTACGCGAAGTGGGCCGCCACCTACACGGCCCGCAACGTCGTCGTCGCGCGGGACATCCGGGTGGACTTCTTCGACGAGAAGGGCGCGCGCTCCTCCGAGCTGACGGCCCGCGAAGGCGAGATCCAGCAGGCGACCCGCGACATGACGGCGCGCGGCGACGTCGTGCTGCGCACGACCGAGGGCACGCGGATGACCACGGAGGAGATGCACTTCCGGAACCGCGAGCAGCTCATCACCTCGGAACGGCGGGTGCGCGTGGAGCGCGAGGGCGACGCGCTCGAAGGCGTCGGCTTCTCGAGCGACCCGAACCTGCGGCACTTCGAGTTCCGCTCGCAGGTGAACGCCACGGTCCGAAGCAAGTCCGGTGCGGTCCTCGAGACGCGGGGGGAGAAGCGGTGACCCAGGCCCTGCCGGACGCCACCGCGCGCGCCGCCGTCGCGACCGACGGCCTGGTCGCCGAGGGGCTCGAGCGCTACTACGGCAAGTGGCGCGTGGTCACGGACGTGTCGCTGCGCGTGCGCCGCGGCGAGGTCGTGGGCCTGCTCGGGCCCAACGGCGCCGGCAAGTCCACGACCTTCCACATGATCGTCGGCCTGCTCACCCCGAACGCCGGGCGCATCACGCTCGACGGCAAGGACATCACCGCCGAGCCGGTCTACCGCCGGGCGCGCCTCGGGCTCGGCTACCTCGCCCAGGAGCCCAGCATCTTCCGGCGGCTCACCGTGCGCGAGAACGTCCTCGCCGTGCTCGAGACCATGAAGCTGGCGCCGGCCGAGCGCGAGGAGCGCCTCAAGGGGCTGCTCGAGGACCTCAACCTGACGCACCTGGCGGACCGCCAGGCGCACAAGCTCTCCGGGGGCGAGCGCCGCCGCGTCGAGATCACGCGCGCCCTCGCCCGGCGGCCGTCCTTCATGCTGCTGGACGAGCCTTTCGTCGGCATCGACCCCATCGCCGTCGAGGAAATCCAGGAGATCATCCACCGGCTGCGCGACCGGGGCCTCGGGGTGCTCATCACCGACCACAACGTCCGGGTGACCCTCAACACGACGGATCGCTCGTACATCATGTTCGACGGCCGCATCCAGCTGGCGGGCTCCCCGCAGGAACTCGCGGACAATCCGCTCGCGCGGCAGTACTATCTCGGCGAAGGCTTCACGCTCTAGGGACGGTCCATCCATGGAAATGAAGCACTCCCTGCACCTGGCGCAGACGCAGAAGCTCATCATGACGCCGCGCCTGCAGCAGGCGCTCAAGCTCCTCCAGGTCCCGACGCTCGAACTGCAGGCCATCCTCAAGCAGGAGGTCCTGCAGAACCCGCTGCTCGAGGAGGTGGACGACCTCACCGAGCAGGAGGACATCGAGAAGGAGAACTCGGCCGACGAGCAGAACAACCAGGAGGCCGAGGAGCCGGGCGAGGAGGACGCGATCGACTGGTCGGAGTACATGCAGGACGGCCTCGACCGCACCTACGTGCCGCAGAGCGAGACCAGCATCGAGTTCCTCGAGAAGGTGCCGGTGACGCGCATCACGCTGGCCGAGAGCCTGCTCGAGCAGCTCCACTTCCTGAACCTGCCCGCCGACCAGATGACGATCGCCGAGTTCCTCGTCGGCTCGCTCGACGAGCGCGGCTGGGTGGTCACGCCGATGGCCGAGATCGTCGAGCAGCTGGGCCGCAGCGAGGAGGAGGTCGCCCGCGTCCTCGCCGTCGTGCAGGCGCTCGAGCCCGCCGGCGTCGGCGCCCGCGACCTGCGCGAGTGCCTGCTCATCCAGCTCGACGCGCGCGGCGACCGCGACACGATGCCGTGGAAGCTCATCCACGACCACTTCGACCACCTCGTGAACCGCCGCTTCCCGGAGATCGCGCGACTGACCAAGGCGACGGTCGAGGAGGTGCAGGCGGCCGCCGACGAGATCGCGACGCTGAACCCGCGGCCGGGCACGGCGGTCTCCAGCGACGACCCCAAGTACGTGACCCCGGACCTGCTCGTCGAGCGCGTGGACGAGGAGTACATCGTCATGCTCAACGACCGGAACGTGCCGCGCCTGCGGATCTCCTCCGCGTACGAGTCGGTCATCCGCGAGAAGAAGCGGGCCGACGCGACCGCCGAGCAGAAGCAGACGCGCGACTACATCCAGGGCAAGCTGGCGTCCGCGAAGTGGCTCATCCAGACCATCGAGCAGCGCCGCCGCACGATGATCAAGGTCATGAACTGCATCGTGCGCGAGCAGCGCGAGTTCTTCGACAAGGGCATCGCCTTCCTGCGCCCGCTGACGCTCGCGCAGGTGGCGCGCCAGATCGACATGCACGAGTCCACCGTCAGCCGCGTCTGCAGCGGCAAGTACGTGCAGACGCCGCGCGGCGTGTTCGAGCTGAAGTTCTTCTTCTCCAGCGGCCTCGAGACGGACGACGGCGAGGACGTCTCCGCCCGGACCGCGAAGGACATCATCAAGACGCTCATCGACGAGGAGGACAAGAAGGACCCGTTGTCCGACCAGCGGATCGCGGAACTCCTCCACGAGCGGGGGCTGCGCATCGCCCGGCGCACCGTGGCGAAGTACCGCGAGCAATTGAACATCCTGCCGGCGCGCTTCCGCCGGCGGGTCGCCTGATTCGGAACGCTTCGCGACGTCGCATCCATCCCGCGACACAAGGAGGAGCGCCGTGCAGATCAGCATCACCGCACGCCATTTCGAAGTCTCCAGCGGCCTGCGCCAGTTCGCGACGCAGCGCCTCGAGAAGCTCCAGAAGTTCGCCGCCGACATCCACGGTGTGCACCTGGTCCTCGTCCAGGAGAAGGCCCGCTACGAGGCGGAAATCACCATGCGCCTGAACGGCAGCCAGCTCGTGTGCACCGAGGTGCACGGCGAGCCCGGCGCCGCGATCGAGCTCGCCGCCCACCGGCTGGAGGAGCAGCTCCGCCGGCACAAGGAGCGGCGCATCGACCAGAAGCAGCGCAAGGCCGGGACGCCGGGCGTCCCCGAGTCGGCCCCGGGCGAGGACGACCTCGCCGACGAGGACTGAGACGCACGTGAAGACGCTCGGCGTCGCCCGACTCTTCGAGGACCAGCGCGAGGACCTGCAGCTCGAGCTGCTGACCGAGTCCCTGGCCTCGCAGTGCGAGATCACGGTCAGCGACATCAACCGGCCCGGCATGGCGCTCATGGGGTTCGTCGAGAACTTCCTGCCCGAGCGCATCCAGATCCTCGCCCAGACCGAGCTGACCTACCTCGCGACGCTCTCGCCCGAGGGCGTGCGCGAGGCCCTCGACCGGCTGTTCGCCTTCACCATGCCGCTGATCGTGGTCTGCAAGGGCCTCGAGGTGCCGCCCTACCTGGTGCAGCGGGCGAACGAGCGCGGCGTGCCGGTGCTGCGCACGCCCCAGAGCACGACGCCGTTCATCCACTCGCTCACGAGCTATCTCGACCACATGTTCGCGCCGTCGGTGAGCGTGCACGGGTCGCTCGTGGACGTCTACGGCTGCGGCCTGCTGTTCACCGGCCGCAGCGCGATCGGCAAGTCGGAGACCGCGCTCGACCTCGTCGAGCGCGGCCACCGGCTGGTCGCCGACGACATCGTCACGATCACGCGCCGCCACGGCGACGTCCTGATCGGCACGGGCAACCAGCTCCTGCGGCACCACATGGAGATCCGGGGCCTGGGCATCATCGACGTGCAGAGCATCTTCGGCATCCGCTCGATCCGCCTGCAGAAGCGCGTCGAGGTCGAGGTCAACCTGCGCGAGTGGTCGGACGACGAGGACTACGAGCGCGTCGGGCTGGACGAGCGCAAGACCGAGGTCCTCGGCGTGCAGATCCCGCTCGTGCAGGTGCCGATCACGCCGGGCAAGAACATCACCGTCATCGCCGAGGTGATCGCGCTCCACTACCTCGTGAAGGTCGTGGGCGGCTTCTCGCCGGCCGAACGGCTCAACCAGCACATGCTCGAGGTCATGAAGCGCAAGAGCGCCGCGCGGGCGTGGGTCCGGGAGGACACCGAGTGAGCGCGTCCCCGGGCGGGCCCGGGCCCGCGGTCCCGGAGCCCGCGGCGGCGCGCGTCCCGGCGCTGCTCGTGATGCACGGGAGCCTCGCCGAGGCGCTGCTGCGGGCGGCCGCCCGCGTGTACGGGCCCGTGGACGACGTGCCCGTGCTCTCCAACGAGGGCCTCTCGAAGGCCGAACTCGAGCAGCGCATCGCCGAGGCGGCGGGGAAGTGGACCGCGGGCGGGCTCGTGCTCACGGACTTCTGGGGCGGTTCGTGCCACATCTGCGGCGCCGCCGCCGCGCGCAGCGGCCGCGGCATCGCGATCCTCACGGGGGTCAACCTGCCGCTGCTGCTCGACTACCTGCACAACCGCGACAAGGGCGACGTCGTCGAGCTCGCCGAGCGGCTCAAGCTGAAGGGACGCGAGAGCATCCGCGTGCAGCACGGCCCGCCGGCATGAGCTGGCTGCTGCATCGCATCGACGACCGCCTCATCCACGGGCAGGTGCTCGTGGCCTGGGGGCAGCGCCTGAACCCGGTCCGGATGTGGCTCGTGGACGACGCCATCGCGGCCAGCGACTGGGAGCGCGAGGTCTACGAGCAGGCCGCGCCCGGCATGGAGGTGCGTGTCGCCGGCGTCGCCGAGGCCGCCGCGGCGCACGCCGCGGAGGCGGCCGCCCCGGGAGGCGCGTTCCTGCTCGTGGGCGGCCTCGCCACCGCCCGACGTCTCGTCGAGGCCGGGGCGGCGGTGCCGTCGTTCAACGTCGGCGGGCTCCACTATGCGCCGGGCAAGCGGAAGGTCTGCGAGTACGTCTACCTCGACGACGCCGACCGGGCCGACGCGAAGGCGCTGCTGGCGCGCGGCGTGGCGCTCGAGGTGTGCGACGTGCCCGCCTCGAAATCGCAGCCGCTGGAGGCCCTCGACCCCGCGGTCCGGCCGTGATCGAACGGGTCGCGCTCACCTCGCTGCTCGGCGGCGTCGCGGCGCTCGACGCCACGCCCGTCGCGCAGACCCTGCTTTCGCAGCCGCTCGTCACCGCGACGCTGCTCGGCTGGCTGTGGGGCGACTGGTCCACGGCGCTCGGCGTCGGCGTCGTGCTGCAGATCCTCGCCGCGAGCACGCTGCCGATCGGCGCCCGCACCCCGGAGGACTACGCGACGGGCGGGGTGGTGGGCGCCGGGCTCGCGCTCGTGCTGGCGCCGGCCGAGGGCCTGCCGCCCTGGCGCGACTCGGCCCAGCTCGCCGGCGTGCTCGCCGGCATGGTCGCCGCCACGGCCGGCGTGCCGCTCGTCCGCTGGCAGCGCCGAAGCAACGAGGGGCTCGCGCGCTGGTGCGAGGCCGAGTTGCGCGCCGGCCGCGAGGGCGCCCCGGGCGTCGCCAGCCTCGCCGGGGCGGCGCTCGCCTTCGGCGTCGGCGTCGCGTGGTGCGGGCTGTGGATCGGCGGCGGCGCGCTGCTGCTCGGCGGCCTCGTCGAGGGCGAGTCGCTGCGCCTCTCGCGCGCCTGGACGCTCGCGCAGCCGCTGTGGCTCGGCTTCGGGTTCGCGCAGCTCCTCAACGCCTTCGTGCAGCGCCGCCTGACTCGCGCCGCGGTGTTCGCGGCCGCCCTCGTGGGGGCGTGGCTGACGCTCGTGATGGGGGCGCCGTGAGCGGGCGGCTGGGATGGCGCACGCTCGCGCGCATGGCCCTGCGCGCGAACCTGCTGCAGGCGACCTGGAACTTCGAGCGCCAGCAGGGGGTGGGCTGGGTCTACGCGCTGCAGCCGGCGCTCGAAGCGCTCTACCGCGACCCCGAGCGGCGCCGCGAGCGGCTGGCGGAGCACACGGCCTACTTCAACACGCAACCCACGCTGGCCTCGCTGGCCCTGGGCGCGGCCGCGCACCTCGAGGAGCGCCGCGCCGAGGGGGCCGGCCCCGACGCGGCCGGCATGGCGCGCGTCAAGGCCGCCCTCGGCTCCACGCTCGCGGCTCTCGGCGACCGGCTGTTCTGGTTCTCGCTGCGCCCGTTCGCGGCCGTGGCCGGCGTGCTGCTCGCGCTCGCGCGGCCCGAGACCGCGTGGGGCGCCGCGGCGCTGTGGCTCTGCTACGCCTCGGTGCACCTCGGCGTGCGCTTCGCCGGCGTGGGCTGGGGGTACGCGAAGGGCCCGGCCGTGCTCGGCGGGCGGCTGCGCGGCCTGCTCGAGGGCGCGGTCACCGCGCTCGCCTACGCCGGCGTGATCGTGCTCGGCGTGGCGGTCGCCTGGGCGCTGGCCCCGGGAGGCGTGCCGCGCCCGATCGCGGTACAGTCCGCGCTCGCCGCCGGACTCGGACTCGGCCTGCTTTCGGCGCAGCGCGCCCGTCCTTCGCCCACCCAGTGGGCGCTCGGCGTCGGCGCGCTCGTGCTGCTCGCGTCCTGGCTGCAACGCGCTTGAACGGCCCCGGGAGGACCGCCTTGTCGGAACTGCAGCTCGTCATCCGGAACCAGCTCGGCCTGCACGCGCGCGCCTGCGCGCTGTTCGTCAAGACCGCCTCGAAGTTCCGCTCCGAGGTGTTCGTCTCGCGCGACGACCTCGAGGTCAACGGCAAGAGCATCATGGGCGTCATGATGCTGGCCGCCGAGGAGGGGGCGACGATCACGGTGCGGGCGAAGGGCCCCGACGAGAAGGAGGCCCTCGAGGCGATCCGCGAGCTGGTGGACGGCAAGTTCGGGGGGGAACCGTGAAGCTCACCGGCATCGCCGCCTCGCCCGGCCTCGCCGCCGGCCCGGTCTTCCGCTTCGAGCGCGAGGAGCTGACCGTCCGCGAATCGGCCATCGCGCCGACCGAGGTGGACGCCGAACTCGCGCGCTTCCACGCCGCGCTGGCGGCCGCCCGGCGCGACCTCGCGGCGATCCGCGACGGCATCGCCGCCGAGATCGGCGAGCACGCCGCCCGCATCTACGACGCGCACCTGCTGATCCTCGAGGACCCCGACCTGCTGGAGACGGTCGAGAAGGGCGTGCGCGAGATGCTGCTCGACCCCGCCTACGTCTTCCGCGCCTACATGTCGCGGGTGGCCGGCGCGCTCGACAAGATCGAGGACGAGTACCTGCGCGAACGCCGCGCCGACATCGTGGACTGCGAACGCCGCGTGCTCCGCGAGCTGCTCGGCACCGGCGCGAGCGAGCTGGCCCGGCTCGACGCCCCGGCCGTGGTCGTGGCGCACGACCTCGGGCCCAGCGAGGTGGCCGCGCTGCCGCGCGAGTGCGTGCTGGCGTTCGTGCTCGAGGTCGGCGGCCGCACGTCGCACAGCGCCATCGTCGCGCGCGGGCGCGGCATCCCGTGCGTGGCCGGCGTGCGCGACGCCCTCTTCCACGCGCGCACCGGCGGCGCCGCGACCGTGGACGGCTACGAGGGGGCCGTCGAGTTCGACCCCGACGCCGCGCGCCGCGCCGACTTCGGCGCCCGCGTCGAACGGCTGCGGCGCAAGGCCCGGGCGCTCGGCGACCTGCGCGAGGCCGCGTGCGAGACGCTCGACGGCCGCGCGATCGAGCTGGGCGCGAACCTCGAGCTGCCCGAGGACGTGGACGCCGCGGTGCAGGCGGGCGCCGCCTCGATCGGGCTGTTCCGCACCGAGTTCTTCTACATGAACCGCGTGGACCTGCCGGGCGAGGGCGAGCAGTTCGCCGCGTACCGCCGGGTCACCGAGGCCATGCAGGGCCGGCCGGTGCTGTTCCGCACCATGGACCTGGGCGGGGACAAGGTCGCGTCCTACCTGGGCATGACGCACGAGACGAACCCGTTCCTCGGGTTGCGCGGCATCCGGCTCGCGCTCTCGAGCCCGGAGATGTTCCGCACCCAGATCCGCGCGATCTACCGGGCCAGCGCGCACGGCCGTGTGCGCATGATGTTCCCGATGGTCTCGAGCGTGGAGGAACTCGCGCGCGCGCTCGCGCTGCGCGACCAGGCGCTCGAGGACCTGCGGCGCGAGGGGGCGGCCTTCGACCCGGACGTCGAGACCGGCATCATGATCGAGACCCCGAGCGCGGTGTGGATGGCCGACGCGCTCGCCCGGCAGTCGCGCTTCTTCTCGATCGGCTCGAACGACCTCATCCAGTACACGCTGGCCATGGACCGCGACAACGAGCGCCTGGCGCACCTCTACGAGCCGCTCGACCCGGCCGTGCTGCGCAGCATCCGCCACACGGTCGACGCGGCGCACGCGCAGGGGCGCTGGGTCGGCGTGTGCGGCGAGATGGCGAGCGACCCCCAGAACGCCGTGCTGCTGCTCGGCCTCGGCGTGGACGAACTGTCCGTGCCGGCCCCCGACCTGCCGCGCGTCAAGCTCGCGATCCGCTCGGTGCGGTACGACGCGGCCCGCGAGATCGCCGGGGAGGCGCTGGCCTGCCCGGCGGCGGCGCAGGTGCGCCGGCTCGTCCGCCAGCGCGTCGAGACGCTGCTGCCGAGCGTGCTCGTCCACGAGCGCGCGGGCGACGGCGCGGGGGAGGGCGCGTGACCGGCCCGCCGCTGGAGCCGCCGTACGGCGACCGCGACCCGCGCGGCATGGCGCCGCTCGTCGATGCCCTGCCGGAGCACGTCGAGGAGGCGCTCGCGCGCACCGACGCGGCGCCCTGGCGGCTGCCCGTGGCCGACCCGGACCTGGTCGCGGTCGGCGGCATGGGCGGCTCGGCGATCGCCGCCGAGCTGACCGGTGCGCTGTGGCGCGACGCGCTGCCGCGCCCGTGGCTCGTCGTGCGCGACTACCGCTGGCCGGCCTGCGTGAACCCGCGCTCGCTCGCGGTGCTCTCCAGCAACTCGGGCAACACCGAGGAGACGCTCGCGCTCGAGGCGGAGGCCCGGCGCCGCGGCGTGCCGGCGGTGGCTCTGGCGGGCGGCGGCGAACTGGCCGCGCGCGCGAAGGCGGCGGGCCTGCACCTGCAGGCCGTACCGTCGGGCATGCCGCCGCGCGCCGCGCTCTTCCACGCCTGGGTGCCGGTGACGCGGCTGGCCGCCGCGCTCGGCTGGGTCGCGGATCCCGCGCCCGCGTGGCGCGAGGCCGCGGCGCGGATGCGCGAGGCGCGCGGGCGCCTCGGAACGGCGGCCCCGGAGGCGGGCAACGCGGCCAAGCAACTCGCGCGCGCCTGCCTCGGGCGGAGCCTCGTTCTCTACTCGGCCGCCGGACCGCTCGAGGCGGTGGCCGTGCGCTGGAGGCAGCAGCTCAACGAAAATGCTAAGCTGCCCGCCCATTCCGCGGCCGTGCCCGAGCTGAACCACAACGAGATCGTGGCCTGGCAGTCGCCCGGCCCGTCGCAGCGGGGCAGCAGCGTCGTCGTGCTGCGGGATCGGGAGGATCCGGCCGAGGCCACGCGGCGGCTGGACCTCACCGCCGAGTACGCGGCCCGCCAGGGTGCGGCCGTGCACGAAGTCCGCTCGGGCGGGGAAAGCCGGCTGGCCCGGCTCGCCTCGCTGGTGCAGTTCGGCGACTACTTCAGCCTCTACCTCGCGCTGCTCGGCGGGGTGGACCCGGTGGACATCACTAGCATCGACGAGTTCAAGAAGCGCCTCGCGGAGCCCCCCGGGCCCCGCGACCCCCACCGCTGACGGCGCCGGAAGCAGCCGCTCCGGCCCGGTTCAACCTCACGAGGAGCATTCGATGGCGTCGCGTCACCTCTTCACTTCCGAGTCCGTGACCGAAGGGCACCCGGACAAGATCGCGGACCAGATCTCCGACTCCGTCCTCGACGCCATGCTGGCGCAGGACCGCGCGAGCCGCGTGGCCTGCGAGACCATGGTCACGACCGGCCTCGCCGTGGTCGCGGGCGAGATCACGACCAAGGCCTACGTCGAGATCCCGCAGCTCGTGCGCTCGGTGATCAAGGAGATCGGCTACGACGACGCCGAGTACGGCTTCGACTGCCACACCTGCGCGGTGATGACCACGATCGACCAGCAGTCGCCGGACATCGCGATGGGCGTCAACACGGGCGGCGCGGGCGACCAGGGCCTGATGTTCGGCTACGCGTGCAACGAGACCCCGGAGCTGATGCCGTTGCCGATCATGCTCGCCCACAAGCTCGCCATGCGGCTCTCGCAGGCGCGCAGGAAGGGCGTCGTGGACTACCTGCGCCCCGACGGCAAGACGCAGGTGACGGTGGAGTACGAGGGCAGCAAGCCGGTGCGCATCGACACGGTCGTGCTCTCGACGCAGCACTCCGACCAGGTGGCGCACTCGAAGATCCGCAAGGACATGATCGAGAAGGTCATCCTGCCGCTGCTGCCCAAGCGCCTCGTGAGCAGGAAGCAGCCGGTCCAGTTCCACGTCAATCCGACCGGCAAGTTCGTCGTCGGCGGCCCGATGGGCGACTGCGGCCTCACCGGCCGCAAGATCATCGTGGACACCTACGGCGGCATGGGCCGCCACGGCGGCGGCGCCTTCTCGGGCAAGGACCCGAGCAAGGTGGACCGCTCCGCCTGCTACGCCGCGCGCTGGGTCGCGAAGAACCTGGTCGCCTCGGGCCTCTGCGACCGCTGCGAGGTGCAGGTGGCGTACGCCATCGGCGTCGCCGAGCCGGTGAGCATCGCGGTCAACAGCTTCGGCACCGGCAAGGTCAGCGACGACAAGCTGACCGCGGTCGTGCGGAAGAACTTCGACCTCACGCCGGCCGGCATCATCGACGCGCTCAAGCTGCGCCGCCCGATCTACCGTGCGACCGCCGCGTACGGCCACTTCGGCCGTCCGGACTTCGCGTGGGAGAAGACGAACAAGGCGAGGGACCTGGCCCGCAGCGTCTGACGGACCGCCGCCGCACCGCCGCCCCGGTTCCGCGCCCGCGGAGCCGGGGCGTTTTCGTCGGCCCGCGCGCCGCGTCCGTCGTCGCGCCGGGCCGTCCGCGTTGTCGCTCCCGCGGGTGCGTGCCATAGTCCCGCGCGATTTCCCGGCTCACGCTCCGAATCCCACGCCTTCCCTCAAGGAGGTTGGCATGTCGTCGCCCTTCCCGCCGCGCGCCGGGCACGTCGCCGGCGCGGCGCTGGCGCTCGCGCTGGCGGTTCCCGCGGCCGCGCCCGCGGCCCCCGCGAAAGCGGCCGCGCCCGCGCCGGTCCGCACCGGCCTCGAGTCGCTCGAGAAGCAGGTCCAGGAGTTCACGCTGCCGAACGGCCTGCGCTTCCTCGTCGTCGAGCGCCGCCAGGCGCCGGTCTTCAGCTTCTGCACCGTGGTGAACGCCGGCTCGGCCAACGACGCGATCGGAACCACCGGCATCGCCCACATGATGGAGCACATGGCGTTCAAGGGGACCTCGCTCGTCGGCACCACCGACGGCGCGGCCGAGAACGCGGCGATCGCGGCCGAGGAGAAGGCCTGGGCGGCGCTCCTGGACGAACGGCGCAAGGGCGCGCGCGCCGATTCCTCGGTGCTGGCGCGGCTGCAGCAGGCGTTCGCGGACGCCCAGACGGCGAGCGCGAAGTACGTCGTCACCGACGAGTTCTCGCAGCTCGTCGAGCAGGCCGGCGGCCAGAACCTCAACGCCTTCACGGCCAGCGACATCACCGCCTACTTCTACTCGCTGCCGTCCAACCGCCTCGAGCTGTGGGCCTCGCTGTTCGCCGGCGCCATGGTGGACCCGGTGTTCCGCGAGTTCTACAAGGAGCGCGACGTCGTCTACGAGGAGCGGCGCATGCGCGTCGAGTCCTCGCCGGTCGGTCGGCTCTTCTACGAGTTCATCACCACGGCGTTCAACGCTCACCCGTACGGCTTCGGCGGCATCGGCTTCCCGTCGGACCTCAAGAGCTTCAGCCGCACGCAGGGCGAGGAGTTCTTCCGCCGCAACTACGTGGCGAAGAACATGACCGTGGTGGTCGTCGGCGACGTGACGGTCGCCGAGGTGAAGCGGCTCGCCGAGAAGTACTTCGCGGCCATCTCCGACGCCCCGGCGCCGCCGCCGATCGACACGGTCGAGCCGGCGCAGATCGCGGAGCGGCGCGTGACGATCGAGGACAAGGCGCAGCCGATCGTGATCGTCGGCTGGCACATCCCGGCCGTCTCCGACCCGAGCTACGCGGCCTGGAAGGCGGCCGCGGACCTGCTGGGCGGGGGTCGCTGGTCGCGGCTCTACAAGACGCTCGTCAAGGAGAAGCAGATCGCCGTGCAGGCCGGCTGCGGCACCGGCGAGCCGGGCGAGAAGTATCCGAGCCTGTTCCTCACGTTCCTGGTGCCCGCCTCCGGGCAGGACCCGGCGACGGTGGAGCAGGAGGCCTACAAGGTCATCGAGGAGGCGATGGGCGCGAAGCCGTTCACGAAGGAGGAACTGGACGGCTACAAGGTGCGCGTGCGCGCGCAGAAGATCGGCGCCGTCGAGGACAACGGCAACCTCGCGCTCGAACTGGCGCAGGCCCAGGCGCTCTACGGCGGCTGGCGCGAGTTCTTCCGCGAGCAGGAACGCGTGCAGAAGCTGACCCCCGAGGACCTCACCGCGGTCATGCGCAAGGGCCTCGTGAAGAGCAATCGCACCGTGGCCTCGATCGTCAACCCGCCGCAGGGCGGCGAGAGCAAGGGAGGGCGCTGAGATGAAGCCGGCCACGATGTCCCGCCTCGTCCTCGCCGCGGCCCTGCTCGCCGCTTCCGCCGCCGCGGCCGCGCCCGCGACGGACGTCTCGAAGTACGACCCGCGCAAGCTCCCGGTGCCGCCGATCGGCCGCGTCCCGGCCGTGAAGCCGGAGCGCCTGGCGCTGCCGAACGGCGTGGTCGTGTACCTGCTCGAGAACCACGACCTGCCCGTCGTCAAGGGCACGGCCTACTTCCCCTCGAGCCCGACGCTGGCGCCCGCGGACCGCGCCGGGCTGCTGGGGCTCGCCGGCGAGGTCATGCGCACGGGCGGCACGGCCGCGCATCCCGGCGACTGGCTCGACGACCGGCTGGGCGCGATCGGCGCCTCGATCAACGCCAGCATCGGCACCGGGCTCGCGAACAGCGGATTCCGCTGCCTGACGGAGAACGCCGCCGAGGTCGTCGGGCTGTGGGCCGAGGTGACGCGGCGGCCCGCGTTCCCCGAGGCCAAGATCGAGCTGGCGAAGGCCGGGCTGCGGCGCCAGATCGCGAGCCGCAACGACGAGATGCTGCCGATGCTCACCCGGACGGCCTCGCAGGCGGTCTTCGGCAAGGGCAGCCCGTGGGCCCTTCAGCCGGAGTACGCGACCATCGAGCCGATCGCGCCGGAGGACTGCGCGAAGCTGCACGCGCAGGTGTTCGTGCCCGAGCGGATGATCGTCGCGATCTACGGCGACTTCCGCGCCGCCGAGATGAAGAAGCTGCTGCTGGCGAAGTTCGGCGACTGGAAGAAGAGCGGCACGCCGAAGCCGGTGCTGCCGCCGACGCCCGAGGCGGTCGAGCCGAAGCTGTGGTTCGCGCCGAAGGACGACGTGACCCAGTCGGGCATCGTGCTCGCGCAGCCGGGCTCTCGCGCCGACGACCCGGACTACGCGGCCCTGCAGGTGCTCGAGATGGGCCTCGGCGGCGGGTTCTCCTCGCGCATGGTCATGCACATCCGCACGCAGCGCGGGCTCGCCTACGCCGCGGGCGCGAACGCCGGTTCGGACTTCCAGAAGCCCGGCGTGTTCATGGCGTACACGCTGACGCGCAGCGACTCGACCATGCTGGCGCTCGACCTCGTGCGCGAGGAGGTGCGGGCGGTCACCGAGGCGCCGTTCACGGAGTCGGAGCTGCAGACCGCCAAGCAGGCGGTGGTGAACGGCTACGTCTTCAACTTCGAGGACCCGAGCCAGGTGCTGTTCCGCGCCGCGTACTACGAGGCGATCGGCTACCCGGCCGACTTCCTCGAGCGCTACCAGAAGGCCCTCGAGGGCGTGAACAGCGCCAGCGTCCTCGCGGCGGCGAAGCGCAAGATCACCCCCGCGCGGCAGGTGGCGATCATCGTCGGCAAGGAGTCCGACTTCGAGCGTCCGCTCGCGAGCGCCGGCCTGCCGGTCGAGCGCGTGGACATCACCATCCCGGCGCCGCCCTCGAAGCTCGGGAGCGTCACGGCGAGCCCCGAGGCGAAGAAGCGCGGCGCCGAGTGGCTGGCGGCCGCGGCGAAGGCGGCCGGCGGCAGCGCCGCGTGGGCGGCGGTGAAGTCGGCGACCGTCGCGAACGAGGCCACGGTCTCCATGCAGGGCCAGTCCATCGCCATCAGCGGCGAGGAGACCTGGGCGTTCCCCGACCGCCAGGTCTCGACGCAGAAGCTGCCGTTCGGCGAGATCCGCCAGGGCTTCGACGGCAAGAACGGGTGGATGAGCGGCATGGGCCAGTCGCGCGACAACCCCAAGGCGGGCGAGGAGGTCGCCCAGGACTACGAGCGCTCGCTGTGGCGGCTGTTCTCGGACCCGGCGAAGGTCGAGGTCGTGGCGCTCGAGAAGCCCGAGGCCGTGGCCGGCACGAACTACCGCGCGGCCGCGGTGCTGGGCGCGAAGTCCCGCGACCTGACGCTGCTGTTCGCCGAGGACGGCTCGTTCGCGGGCGTCGCCCACCAGGACGAGGGCTCGGGGCAGATGGGGCCGGCCCGCGTCGTGACGCTCTACGAGGACTGGTCGGCCGAGGGCGCGCTGCGCTACCCGCACCAGGTGCGGATCCTGCGCGACGGCGCTGCGTTCGTGGAGGCCAGGCTCACCTCGCTCAAGCTGAACCCGGCGGTCACGGACGAGACCTTCCGCAAGCCGGCGCAATAGGAGACCCGCATTCCGGCGTCACCGGAGCGCGGCCACGGCCGCGCCCCGGGGCGCCGGAGCGCCTCGATCCGAGGCCCGGAGCGACACGCCCATGAAGCTGCTGGTGATCGGCGGCACGCGCTTCCTCGGACGGCACTTCGTCGAGGCGGCGCTCGCGCGCGGCCACGCGGTGACGCTGTTCCACCGCGGGCGCAGCAACCCGGGGCTCTTCCCCGCGGCCGAGGCCGTGCTCGGCGACCGCGACGGCGGCCTCGGCGCCCTCGCGGGCCGCACGTGGGACGCGGTGCTCGACCCGAGCGGCTACGTGCCGCGGGTCGTGCGGCAGTCGGCGGCGGCGCTCGCCGGGCGGGCGGCCTTCTACGCCTACGTCTCGAGCATCTCGGCCTACGCCCCGCCGCTGGCGCCGGGGGCGGACGAATCGGCCCCGCTCGCCACGCTGGCCGACCCCGCGGTGGAGGAGATCACGGGGGAGACCTACGGCGGGCTCAAGGCGGCGTGCGAACGCGAAGTGGCGCGGGTCTTCGGCGAGCGCGCGCTGGTGGTGCGGCCCGGCCTCATCGTCGGCCCGCACGACACGACCGACCGCTTTCCCTACTGGCCGCGCCGGCTGGCGCGCGGCGGCGACGTGCTCGCGCCGGGCGACGGCGGGCAGCCGGTGCAGGTGATCGACGCCCGCGATCTCGCGGCCTGGCTGCTCGCCATGATCGAGCGCGGCGCGGGCGGGACGTACAACGCCACCGGGCCGGCCGGGCCGGTGACGATGCGGGACGTGCTCGAGGCCGCGGCGCTCGTGCTCGGCGTGCCGTCGCGGCTCGTCTGGGTGGACGAGGCGTTCCTGCTCGAACGGGGCGTGACGCCGTGGACCGAGCTGCCCCTCTGGGTGCCGCGCGAGGAGGCCGGGCTCGACGAGGTGAGCATCGCCCGCGCGCTCGCGGCCGGCCTCGAACTCCGGCCGCTCGCCGCCACGGTGCGCGACACGCTCGCCTGGGACCTCGCGCGGCCGGACTCGGCGCGCGAGGGCTCGCCCGCGCTGCGCCCCGGGCGCGAGGCCGAGCTGCTCGCGGCCTGGCGCGCGCGCTGAGCGCGCCTCGCCCGGCCGGCCCGCCGCGCGCTCAGAGCCCCGCGCGGGCGCTGGTCGCCTTCGTGTAGGCGCGCTCGACCCGCGCGATGCGCAGGGAGAAGTCCTCGTACCAGCGCTCGTGGCCGAGCCGCTGCGCCTCCCGGTGCGCCGCGACGCGCTTCCATGCGGCGATCGCCTCCTCGCTCTCCCAGTAGGCGAGCGTGATGCCGAAGCCGTCGGCGCCGCGGGCGCTCTCGAGCCCGAGGAAGCCGGGCTGCTTCGGCGCCAGCTCCTCGAGCGCGGCCGCCATGCGGCCGTAGCCCTCCGGGTCCTCGGCCGAGCGCTGGCTGGCGAACAGGACCGCCCAGTAGGGCGGCTCGGGCGTGCGGGCGAAGCGCGACGGCATGGGACCTCCTCGAGGACGACGGCGGGACGGAGCGCGCAGTCTGCCCGAACCGGGCGCGCGGCGCAGCCCGGCGGCCCGCGGGACGCGCTCAGCCGCGCGGGCGGCGGGCGAGCGTCCGGTAGCGGCGCGCGGGCGGCTCGGCCGGCGTCCACAGCTCGCCGTGCACGGGGTCGCGCACGTCGAGGAAGCGGAAGCGGCGCATGCCGCGGTCGGCCGAGAGCAGCTCGCGCACGCCGTGCTCGCGCAGCACGACCGCGGTCTCGAAGCCCGGCGGCCAGCCCGGCGCGCCGCCCGCCGTCATCGCCAGCACCTCGGCCGCGACCGCCGCGTGCCGCTCCGTGGGTCCGAGCCAGCGCAGCGAGGGGCTGCGCCCCAGTTCCTCGACGAACGCCCAGGCGTCGGCCGGGCGCAGCGCGCGGGCCACCGCGTGCGGGTGCGTGACCCGGGCGAGGAACTCGTGCACGGCCGGCCAGGGCAGCGCCCACGGGCGCTCGCCGTTCGCCACCTCCTCGAGCACCGCCGCCGCGCGCGCGTGTTCGGGGGCGTAGCGGTTGATCGCGTAGCCGAGCAGGCTCGCGTCCACGGCGCGCATCAGGCCTCCTCGCCGGGCGGCAGGCCCGGGAGCGCGTCGCGCCGCGCCGGGTCGGCGAGAAAGGGCCCGAGGTCGTAGGAGGGGAGCTGGACGCGGGCGCGCCGCGCGTGCGCCTGCGCGTCGAGCCCGAGGCGCAGCGCGCGCTCGGTGACCTCGGTGAGCGTGCGTCCCTCGGCCGCGGCGCGCCGCTTGAGCTCGGCGTAGAGGGAGGAGTCGAGAACGAGTGTGGTTCGCTTCATATGCGTACGCATATCATCATCGGCCAGCACCCGCAAGACCTTCATCTTCCGCTTGAGCCGCGGCGCGGCGGCGTGGCATGCTGGCCGCCGTCGATTTCCGCAGCACCGTCCCAGGACCCCCGTCAGGAGAGTGCATGGCCACCCGCAAGCCGACCGCTTCCGAAGGCATCGTCATCCCCGGTCACGTGAAGGACATGGGCCTCGTCCGCGCCGGCCGCGCCCGCATCGAGTGGGCCGACCGCAACATGCCCGTGCTGCGAGCCATCCGCGCCCGCTTCGCGAAGGAGCGTCCGCTGAAGGGCGTGCGCATCGCGGCGTGCCTGCACGTCACGACCGAGACCGCGAACCTCGCCCGCACGCTGCAGGCCGGCGGCGCCGAGGTCTACCTGTGCGGCTCGAACCCGCTCAGCACGCAGGACGACGTGGCCGCCGCGCTGGTCGGGCACTACGGCATCCCGACCTTCGCCATCAAGGGCGAGGACCACAAGACCTACTACTCGCACATCGTCTCGTGCATCGAGGCGCGCCCGCACGTCACCATGGACGACGGCTGCGACCTGGTGACGGTGCTGCACACCAAGAAGACCCAGTACCTGAAGGACGTCTTCGCCGGCACCGAGGAGACCTCGACCGGCGTCACCCGCCTGCGCGCGATGGCGGCCGACCGGAAGCTCAAGTTCCCGGTCATCGCCATCAACGACGCCGACACCAAGCACCTGTTCGACAACCGCTACGGCACCGGCCAGAGCACCCTGGACGGCGTGCTGCGCGCCACGAACATGCTGGTCGCCGGCTCGACGGTCGTGATCGCCGGCTACGGCTGGTGCGGCCGCGGCCTCGCCGCCCGCGCCAAGGGCATGGGCGCGACGGTCATGGTCACCGAGGTGGACCCGCTGCGCGCGCTCGAGGCGCAGATGGACGGCTACATCACCTGCTCGATGGCCGAGGCGGCCCCGAAGGGCGACCTGTTCATCACCGTCACGGGCAACAAGTCGGTGATCCGCAAGGAGCACTTCCTCGCCATGAAGGACGGCGCGATCGTGGCGAACAGCGGCCACTTCAACGTCGAACTGGACATCCCGGCGCTCGAGCGCATGGCCGTCTCGAAGAAGGTCGCCCGCCCGTTCGTGGACGAGTACCGCCTGAAGGGCGGCAAGCGCGTCCACCTGCTCGGCGAGGGCCGCCTCATCAACCTCGCCGCGGCCGAAGGCCACCCGGCGATGGTGATGGACATGTCGTTCGCGAACCAGGCGCTCAGCGTCGAGTACCTGCGCCGCAACGCGCGGAAGCTGCAGAAGAACGTGTACGTCGTGCCGAAGCCGATCGACAAGGAAGTCGCCCGCCTGAAGCTCAAGAGCATGGGCATCGAGATCGACGTGCTGACGCCCGAGCAGGTGCGCTACCTCGCGACCTGGAGCGAGGGCACGTAGGCCGCGCGCGCGCGACCGCAGCACCCGAACGCCCCGGCGCCCCGCGCGCCGGGGCGCTTCGCTTCCGGCCGCGGCGGCGTCCGCGCGCCGGCGGTGGCCCGCCGAGC
>CAZUEM010000038.1:0-25000 GCA_964619155.1 uncultured bacterium | reverse complement strand
CGCCTGGCGCGCGGCCGCGGGCGGCGCGCGGTGACGGCGGCGCTCGTCGCGCGCGCGCGCGGCCTCATCGGCCGGCCGCTCGTCGCCAACAGCGGTGCGCTGGTGGTGCTGCGCGCGACCAACCTGCTCGCGCGGCTCGCGGTGCTGTTCGCGATCGCGCGGGTCACGGCGCCGTCGCAGTTCGGCCTCGTCGTGTTCGCGATGGCGGTGGCCGAGATCGGCAAGGTCGCGGCCGACTTCGGCATGGACACGCTCGCGATCCGCGAGTACGCGGCCGACGACCCGGACGACCCGGGCGCGCACGCGCGCTTCGCCTCGGCGCTCGCCGCGGGCAAGCTCGCCTTCGGCGGGCTCGTCTACGCCTCGCTCGCGGCGTGGTTCCTCTGGCGGGGGCCCCGCGAGCAGGCCGAGCTGGGGCTCATCGCCGGCGTCACGGCCGTGACCGCGCTTCTCATCACCTACGCGCTCGACTGGTACCAGGCGCGGCTGCGCATCGCGCGGGTGTTCGCGCCGGTCGTCGCGGCCAACGTGCTGCTCGCGCTCGCGGCGGTGCTGGCGGTGCCGCGCCTTCCCGACCTGCGGTTGCAGGTCGCCCTGTTCCCGGCGCTCGAGCTGGCGAGCGGGCTCGTGCTGCTCGTGCTGCTGCGGCGCGAGGGGCTGCTGGCCGCGCCGTGGGTGTCGTTCGGGCGCCTGCCGTCGGTGCTCGCGGCCTGCCTGCCGATCGCGGTCACGAACCTCGTCATCATGCTCTACTCGCGCCTCGACGTGCTCGTGCTCTCGAGCCGCGTGGACTCGGCCGCGGTCGGGCACTACGGCATCGCGTTCCGCCTCACCGAGCCGGTGCAGATCGCGGCGGCGGCGTTCGCGCTCTCGGTCTACAGCCGTTTCTCGGGGTGGTTCCGCGACCCGGCCGCGCCGGTGCGCGCGCCGGCGCTGCGCTACCTGGTGGCCACGCTCGGCTACGGGGCGGCGGCGGCGCTCGCGCTCGGGCTGCTCGCGCCCCCCGTCATCCGGGCCTGGTTCCCCGGGTACCTGCCGGCCGTGCCGGTGCTCCGCATCCTCGCGGCGACGCTGGTGTTCCGCTCGTTCAACGCCGCGCTGGCCGGCATCATCCAGGGCGCCGGGCGGTTCCGCTTGCTCACGGGCATCGCGTTGTGGAACCTCGCGCTCGTCTTCGCCCTGCTCACGGTGTTCGTGCCGCGCTTCGGCGCCCCCGGCGCGGCGCTCGCCCTGCTCGCGGGCGAGGGCCTGAACAGCCTGATCCAGCTCGCCGTGGTCGCGCGGCTCGTCGCGCGGCACGAAAGGACCGCCGGCCGTGCCCGCTGAGAACCCGGACTTCCGCGACTACCTGAGCCGCCACTACGCGCACCTCGGCGACCAGGCGAAGCACCGGGCGGGCAAGAAGCGCCAGCTGCTGCACACGTACGCGCGGCTGCTGCCCGCGAGCCGCGACGCCGCGATGCTCGAGGTGGGCCCGGGCTACGGCCAACTGCTCGAGGCGCTGCGCGCGGACCGCGGCTACCGGAACGCCGTCGCGGTGGACCTCTCGCGCGAGGTGGTGGAGTTCTGCAACGGCCTGATGCCGGGCAGCACGGCGTACGCGGAGGACACGGTCGCGTACCTGCGCGCGCACGCGGGGCGTTTCGAGCGCGTGTTCGTGCTGCACGTGCTCGAGCACCTGCCGAAGCCGGCCGCCGCGGAACTGGTGGCGGCCCTGCGCGACGCGCTCGCGCCCGGAGGGCGCGTGGTGGTCGAGCTGCCCAACATGGCCAACGTCTTCACCGGGACCTACCTGCGATTCGCCGACCTCACGCACGAGGCGGGCTACACCGAGCAGAGCCTGCGCCAGCTGCTCGAAGCGGGCGGGTTCGCCGAGATCGAGTGCTTCGAGGAGCGCATCCCGGCCGCGGGCGCGAAGGGCCTGGCGGCGAACGCCTGGCGCGCGCTGGCGCGCTTGGCGCAGCGCGTGGCCTACAAGGGTTACGAGCTGCCGGTGCCGTCGGTGCTGACGCCCGCGCTCTGCGCGACCGCGGTGCGCCCGGCCGAGGGGCCGTGAGCGGCGAAGCCGGCGCGCGCCGGCGCGTGCTGTTCCTCTACAACGTGCCCGACTGGGCGATCCACAACGTCGGCCGAGACTGGGCGGAGCTGCTCGCGGAGACGCACGCGTTCACGTTCGCGCGCTTCGGCCGCCACGAGCACGAGGACCCGGCGTCGTACGACCACGTCGTCTGGGGCTACAGCACGCTGCGCTACTCGGGCCGCATGCTGCTCGGGAGCCTCGCGGCGCGGCCGCTCGCGTGGGCGCGCTGGCGGCGCACGGCGCCGAACCTGGCCGCGGTGGTGCAGGACCCGAGCGAGGTGTTCCCCGAGGTCGCCGACTGGAAGCGCGCCCCGGCGCGCACCGCGCACCTCTCGCGCTTCGCGCGCCTCGCCGTGACCTCGAACGAGATGCGCGAGGCGCTGGGCGCGCTGGGCCTGCGCGCGACCAAGGTCAACACGCGCTCGCTGCTGCCCGCGCGCGACCCGGCCACGATCGGCGACGAGCCGCTGCGCGCGTGCACGCGCGCGATCGAGTACCCGCGCAAGAACCTCGCGCTCTTCCGCGAGGTGCGCGGGCGCGTCGCGGGCGTGGCCGAGCGCTGCGACGAGCTGCTCGGCGGCGGCGTGCTGCCGCAGGAGCAGTACGCGGCGCGGCTCGACGGCTACAACTGCTACGTCTGCACGTCCTGGCAGGAGGGCGGGCCGCTGCCGCTGATGGACGCGCAGCGCCGCGGCTGCGTCGTACTGACCACGCGGTGCGGCCAGACCGACGAGCGGGTCGAGGAGGGGGTCAACGGTTTCTTCTGCGCCGGCGCGGACGACTTCGAGCGGCGGCTGCGCCAGCTGGCGGCCGATCCGGCGCTGCTGCGGCGCATGCGCCTCGCGGCGCTCGAGCGCGCCGCCGCGCCCGGCGCCGGGCGCGTGCGCGCGCAGCTGCGGGAGTTCCTGCCGTGAGCGCGCGACATCCCGAAAGGCGGTGGGCGATGGGGACGTGCGCATGAACGTCGCGCTCGACGCCCGCAAGCTCTTCGACGGCGGCATCGGCACCTACATCCGCGGCCTGCTGGGGGCGCTCGCGCGCGACCCGCGCGGCGACGCGTTCACGGCGCTCGTGGACCCGCGCGACGCCGGTCGCGTGGCCTGGCCGGGCCCGGTGGCCGAGCGGCCCGCGGTGGCGGGCAAGTACGGGCTCGCCGAGCACTGGGTGGTGCCGCGCGAGGCGCGCGCGGCGGGGGCCGAGGTGCTGCACGCGCCGCACTACACGCTGCCGCTCTTCTGGGGCGGCCCCGCGGTGGTCACGATCCACGACCTCATCCACCTCCGCTTTCCGCACTTCCACCCGCCGGGCGCGGCGCTCTACGCCCGCGTCGTGGCCGGCGCGGCCGCCGCGCGCGCGCGCGTGGTGCTCGCCGACAGCGAGTTCACGCGCGAGGACGTCATCGAGCGCCTCGGCGCGCACCCCGACAGGGTGAGGGTCGTCCACCTCGCGGCGCCCGAGGGGATCGCGGCGCCCGCGCCCGCGGAGACGGCGGCGTTCCTCGCCGCGCGCGGGCTGCCGCGCGGCTACGTGCTCTACGTGGGCGCGCGCAAGCGCCACAAGAACCTCGAGCTGCTGCTGCGCGCGTGGGCCGCGATGCGCGAGGGCGACCGCCCGCCGCTCGTGCTTTCGGGCGGGCCGTGGGCGGCGGACGACCCGCACGCGCGCCTCGCGGCCTCGCTCGGGGTGGCGAAGCACGTGCGCTTCGCCGGGCCGGCGGGAAGCGATGCGGACCTCTCGGCGCTCTACGCGGGCGCGGCGCTCTACGCGCACCCGGCGCTCTGCGAGGGGTTCGGGCTGCCGCCCCTCGAAGCGATGGCGTGCGGCACGCCGGTGCTCTCGAGCGACGCCGGTTCGCTGCCCGAGGTGGTGGGCGACGCGGCCGAGGTGCTGCCGCCGCGCGATCCGCAGGCGTGGGCCGCGGCGATCGCGCGGCTGCTCGGCGACGGCGCGCGCCGCGCGGACCTGGTCGCGAGGGGGCACGCTCAGGCCGCGCGCTTCTCGTGGGCGCGTACCGCCGACGCGACGCGCGCCGCCTACCGGGCGGCCATGGCGAAGTAGGGGCCCGCGCCACCGAGAACCCCGGGCGGCCCGCCGTGCAGGCGAAAGCGGTGCGTGCGATCAGCGCCGAAGCCATGGAGGCGAGGGGCGCGCATGCATGCAGCGAGAGCGAGGCAGGATGCCGAGCCGAGCGGGCCGCGTTCGGCTGCACGGCGGGCCGCCCGGGGCGCCCGTCGCGAGCCGCTCAGTACGCCGACGCGTCGCGGAAGACGCGCCCGACCGTCAGCAGCAGGATGCGCACGTCGAACCACAGCGACCAGTGCCGGACGTAGTAGAGGTCGTACTCGATGCGCTGCTCGAGCGGCGTGTCTCCGCGCAGCCCGTTGACCTGGGCCCAGCCGGTCATGCCCGCCTTCACGTGGTGGCGGAGCATGTAGCGCGGGATCGAGCCGCGGAAGTCCTCGACGAAGCGGGGCTGCTCGGGGCGCGGGCCGACCAGGCTCATGTCGCCGGTGAAGACGTTCCAGAGCTGCGGCAGTTCGTCGAGCGAGAGCTTGCGCAGCCACACGCCGAGCTTCGTGCGCCGCGGGTCGTCCTTCGTCGTCCACGCCGCGCCGCCCGCCTCGGCGTCCGTGCGCATGCTGCGGAACTTGAGCATGCGGAAGCGCCGCCCGTTCATGCCGACGCGCTCCTGGCCGTAGAGCACGGGCCCCGGCGAGTCGAGCCGCACGAGCACGGCGAGCGCGAGCAGCGCGGGCGAGAGCAGCACGAGCCCGAACGCCGAGCCGGCCAGGTCGAACGCGCGCTTGAGGACGGCGTTCCAGCCCTGCTCGGGGCTCTCGGTCACCAGCACGACGGGCATGCCGTCGAAGTCCTCGACGCTCGGGTTGAGCCGGAACGCGTGCGTGAGGTCGGGCACGATGCGCACCGAGGCGGTCGAGTCGGCGAGAAGCTTGAGCGCCTCCTCCTCGGCCTGCCACTCGGGGCGCGAGAGCGCGAGGTAGATGAGTTCGGCGCCCTCCTCGCCGGTCAGGCGCGGCAGGTCGGCGATCGCGCCGAGCACCGGCGCGCCGTGGATCGTCGCGCCCACCTCGGCGGGGTTCGCGGTGACGAGCCCGTGCACGCGCAGGCCGAAGTCGGCGTGGCGGCGGACCTTCTCGAGCACGAGGCCCGCGAGGTGCCCGGTGCCGACCACGAGCACGTGCCGCAGGTTGCGGCCGCGGCGGCGCAGCTCGCGCAGCACGAGGCGCATCACGATCCGGCTCGCGCACAGCACGACCGTGCCGGTCCCGAAGAAGACGGCGATGACGAGGCGCGACAGCTCGCCGCGGAAGAGGAACGAGCCGAGCGCGGCGAGCGCGCTGATCACCGCCATGGCCTGCACCAGCGAGAGCAGCTCCGAGGCGAGCCGCGCGGTGCGCGCCGAGCGGTAGAGTCGGAAGGTGCGCAGCACGAGCAGCGCGCTCGGCACGAGCACGGCGCCGCTCCAGAGGTAGAGCGAGAGCGGCGCGACGCCGAGCGGAGCCGGCAGCCCCAGCCCGTGGAAGCGGAGCCACCAGGCGAGCAGCCACGCGCCGCCGATGAGGAGGGCGTCCACCGCGAACATCGCGGTCGCGAAGAGCTGCCGGCTGCGGGCGAACATGCGGGGCGCAATGTAGCGGAAGGGGGGCGCGGGCGGGAGTGGGGGCTGTAGAACTGTGGTGCGTCAGTGAAAATGTCCCCCCATGGACCTCTTTCTCATGGGCCGACGGGACGCCCGGCGCCGGCCGGTTGGCGCGATGGGCGCCGCGAGGCGAGCCGGGCGCTCCTGGCGCCGTGGCCGGCGGCGGGACGCCGTCGCGCGGGGCGACGCGCGGTCCACTCGCCCGCGGCTGGCCCGGGCTTCGCGATCGGCGCGGTCTTCGCGCGCGGCGCGCGTGGGTGTCGCATGCTGGCTTTGCGAAGAGCGGACTTGACGGGTTCGCGGGGCGAAGCTGGCGCGGGCCACGACTCGCTCAGGCATCGCGCGTGATGGTGCGCGGCGCGCGCGTGCGCGCGATCGCGCGGCGCCTTCTCGCGAAACCTCGCGTCGCCGCGATCCGCGCGCTCTGCGCGCGGCTGCGGCCGCCGGAATCGCGCGTGCTACAACGTGCACGCCCCCGCGACACCCGCCCCCGTCGCGGAGTTCCGATGTCGCACCGCCCGCTTCACGCGCTCGCCGACCACGAGGTGCTGCCGCGCCTCGCCGAGTTGGTCGCCCGCGACCGTGCCACCACCGCCGAGATGCTCGCCCTGCTCGGCCGGGCCGGGGCCCGGCGCCTCGCCGCCGGCACGCCGTACCCGTCGCTCTTTCGCTACTGCGTCGGCGCGCTCGGCATGTCGGGGGACATGGCGTGGAAGCGCATCCAGGCCGCCCGCGCCGCGCGGCGCTTCTCCGCGATCCTGGCGATGGTGGCCGACGGCCGGCTGCACCTGACCACGGTGGTGCGGCTCGCCCCGCACCTGACGCGCGAGAACGCGGGCGAGCTGCTGGCGGCCGCCGCGGGCCGCTCGCGGCGGGAGGTCGAGCTGCTGCTCGCCGCGCGCTTCCCGCGGCCGGAGATGGGCGGGCAGGCGGGTGCGTTCGCGCTCGGGACGGCGGTCGGGGCGGAGGCGCCGCTCGCCGAGACGGCGACGGGCTTTGCTACCTCGCCGACGCCCTGCGAACTGGTTCCGGAACCAGTCGCCCCGGCAAGTGACTGCGCCGGGCCTGCTTGCGAGACGGCACTGGTTCCGGAACCAGTTCGCGCGCCGCGCGGGCGGGTGACGCCGGTCGGGCCGGGGCGGTTCAGCGTCGAGTTCGAGTGTGGGGCCGGAGCCGAGGCAAAGCTGCGGCGCGCGCAGGCGCTGCTCGCGCACGCCGCGCCGGGCGGCGCGCTGCCCGAGGTGTTCGAGCGGGCGCTGGACGCGCTGATCGAGCGGCTCGAGAAGCGCCGCTACGCCGCGACCGACCGGCCGCGCTCACGCCCGGCGCGCGCGAGCACGAACCCGAGACACATCCCGGCGGAGGTGAAGCGCGCGGTGCGAGAGCGCGACGGCGACCGCTGCACGTTCGCGAGCGCGGACGGTCAGCGCTGCGAAGAGCGCGGGCTGCTCGAGTACGACCACGTGGTGCCCGTGGCGTGCGGCGGCGAGTCCACCGCCGCGAACCTCCGGCTGCGCTGCCGGACACACAACCAGCACGCCGCCGATCGGGCGTTCGGCGTGGGGTTCATGGAGCGCAAGCGTGAGGAGGCGAAGCAGCGCGCCGCCGCGAAGCTCTCCGCCGCACGGGCCCGGGACGCGGCACGCGAAGCAGCAGCGAAGGCCCGCGAAGCCGAGCGCGCCCGCAAGGAGGCGCACGCACATGATCTCGCCGCGAACGCCGAGGCCCGCGCGCGAGCGGAGGAAGTGATCCCCTGGCTGCGCACGCTGGGCGTGAGCCTGGCCGAAGCGCGCCGCGCCGCCGCCACCTGCCAAGCGCTCGCCGCTGCACCGCTCGAAGCCCGCGTGCGCCACGCGCTCAAGTGCCTGGCGCCGCCGAGCGCGCGGCGGGTCGTGCCGGAGGTGCAACCGCGGGCCTGAGCCCGGCAGGCGTCGCCGCGCCGACGATACGGGATCCCGTGAAGAGGAAACCCGAGCTCCGCCCGCCGGGTAGCACGCACGGACGGCGCGGCGTGGCGCGCGCCCACGCGCCGGGAGTAGGCTCGCTCGTGTTCCGCGTGGCCCGGGGGCTTCGTCCGATGAGACGTTCCATGCTGCTGCTTCTACCGTGCCTCGCGCTCCTCGCGCTCGCGCCGGCGTGCTCGGACTCCACGCGTCCACCCGTTCCGCCGCTGCCCGCGCCGGACCCGAACACGCCAGTCAACGCGCTGAGACTGCTCGAGTGGTCGTGGAACAACCGGAACTGCGACTCGCTGGAGCCGCTCTTCACCGAGGACTTCCGGTTCGTGTTCGCGACGGGCGACTCCGCTGGCAACGCATACCGAAACACGCCGTGGACGCGCGAGGACGAACTGGCCGCCTCCTGCAACCTCTTCGCGCAGGCGCTCGACGTCAGACTCGACATGGGACAGGCCCTGTACGCCCTGGGTGACACACGGCCCGGCAGGAACCCGGTCTGGCACAAGGCCGTCCACGCGCCGGTGAACCTGCAGGTCACGGTCGGCGGTGACGCCGGGCCGGAGACGAACGAGGTGCACGGCTACGCGTACTTCTACCTCGTGCGTGGTGACTCGGCGGCGATCCCGCCGGAACTGGTGGCGCGCGGGTTCGGTCCCGACTCGACCCGCTGGTGGATCGACCGGTGGGAAGACGCGACGGCACCGATGGGGGGTGCAAGCGGGCACCCTGCGCAGACTCGATCGTGGGGCGCGATCAAGGTGCTTTTCCGGTAACCTGCGCGCCCATGAACGAGCCCGACGTCGCCGTCCGCATTCGCCGCCTGCCGCATTCGGAAGGCCTGCCGCTGCCCGCCTACGAGACCCACGGCGCCGCCGGCATGGACGTGCGCGCCGCGGTCGAGGCGCCGCTCACGCTCGCGCGTGGCGAGATCGCGCTCGTGCCGACCGGCCTCTGCATCGAGCTGCCCGAGGGATACGAGATGCAGGTGCGGCCGCGCTCGGGGCTGGCCGCGAAGCACGGCGTCACGCTGCCCAACAGCCCGGCGACCATCGACTCGGACTACCGCGGCGAGGTGCGCGTCATCCTCCAGAACCTGGGGCCCGAGCCGTTCGTGGTCGAGCGCGGCATGCGCATCGCCCAGATGGTGCTGCAGCGCGCGCCGCGCGTGGCGTGGGTCGAATCCGGCGACCTGACCGCGACCGCGCGCGAGAGCGGCGGCTTCGGCCACACGGGCGTGAAGTAGGCGCGGCCATGGTGTTCGTGTACGTCCCGCACCGGCCGGTCGCCGAGCCCACGAGCGAGGAGAGCGCCCGGCTGCGCGACCTGCGCTCGCGCGGGCTCGAGGGCGAGAGCCTCGAGCGCGCGCTGGTCGCCGAGGGCACGGACCCCGGCCGCGCGAAGCAGCTCGTCGCGTCCGCCGAGCGCGCGCCGGCCGCGATCGCGGGGAGCATCCTGCTCTCGCTGCTCGTCGCCGGGCTGGGGATCCTGCTCGCGCTCGGCGAGCGGCCGTTGCGCGAGTGGCTCCGGCGCGAATACCCGGGCAGCGAGTGGGTGGCGGGCGCCCTGTTCCCGCTGCTGGTGCTGCTCTTCGTCCTGTGGCGCTTCCAGCGGCGGCGCCGCGACGCGGCCGAGGCCCCGCAGGGGCGCACCGGGTCCGGCGACATCGACAACCGGCCCATCGGCTGAACCGCGCCCGCGCCCGCTCCCGGAGCCACGGCCGCGGGCCGGGTCCCGCCGAAGCCCGGTTGGCGAGGCGGTGGCGCCGGGGATGAGCGCCCGACCGCGGCGCCGGGCCGGGGCGCCGCGCCCGCCGCGAGCCGGCCCGGGGCTCACCGGTCCCGGAGCCTTGCGCCCCAAAGGGGCTTTCCCCTAGACTGCGCGCCCGCTTCCGTAGCCCGGCCTGTCGGGCTCATTGGCACTGAAAGGAGCCCGGTCATGGGCCTGATCCAGAAAGTCGAGAACGCTCACATCAAGAGCGAGGTTCCCGACCTTCGTCCCGGCACCACCGTCGAGGTGAGCGTCCGAGTGATCGAGGGCGACAAGGAACGCCAGCAGAAGTTCCGCGGCGAGGTCACGAACGTGCGCGGCGCCGGCCTGCGCAAGACGTTCACGGTCCGCAAGATCTCCGAGGGCATCGGCGTCGAGCGCACCTGGCCGCTGCACTCGCCGTCCATCGCGGACATCAAGGTGATGGGCCAGAAGAAGGTCCGCCGCGCGAAGCTGTTCTACCTGCGCAAGAAGAAGGGCAAGGCCGCCCGCCTGAAGGAGAGGGCGACGGCCTCGACCGGGGAGTGACCCTCCCGCGCTGGCGACGGTTGGCGCGCGCCGAGGCCCAGCTCGCCGGGGCAAGCGCCACCATCGCCGGGGTCGACGAAGCGGGCCGTGGCCCGCTCGCCGGACCGGTGGTCGCCGCCGCGGTGGTCCTCGACCCGGCCCTCGACTGGGACGGGCTCGACGACAGCAAGCAGGTGACGGCCGCGAAGCGCGAAGCGATGTTCGCCCGGGTGCTGCAAGGCGCCCGGGCTTTTCGCTGGTGCGTGGCCGGTCCGCGCACGATCGAGCGCGTGAACATCCGCCGCGCCACGCTCGGCGCGATGGCGCGCTCGGTCGCGGGGCTCGCCGTGGCGCCCGACTGCGTGCTCGTGGACGGCAACGACGAGGTGCCGGGCCTTCGCTGCGCGCAGCGCGCGGTGGTGGACGGCGACGCGACCTGCCTGTCCATCGCCGCCGCCTCGATCGTCGCCAAGGTGGTCCGCGACCGCATCATGACCCGGCTCGACCGGGTCTGGCCGCAGTACGGCTTCGCGCGCCACAAGGGCTACGGCACCCCCGACCACCTCGAGGCGCTGCGCGCGCACGGGCCCTGCCCGGCGCACCGGGCGACGTACGCGCCGGTGATGGTGCTGGAACTGCCGCTGGCCTGATCGCGTCGCCTCCGCGCCCGGGTCGTTCTCCGGGCGGCGCAGGCGGCCGTCGCGACGTTGGGAGCGCGCGGCCGCGGGTCTATCGTGCCGCGCGGGAGGCCGCCCGCCCTGCCGGCCGCTCGACTCATCGCGAGCCCGCCCGGCCACCCCCGCGGGGTTCTTTCCTTCCGGTGCCTCCCGGGAGGTCCACATGCCCGCCATCGCGGACAAGATCGCGAGCGCCCGCGCTTCGGCCCCGAAGCCCGCGCTCCCCGCGCCTCGCCGCGTCGTGCTCCAGCGCGTCGCGAACGTCGTCCACATCAACCTCACGGGCACGCCGAAGCGGCTCGTGGTGGATCCCGACCTCGCGCACCTTTTCTACACGCACGACCGCACGCTCGGCGACGAGATGAGGCCCCATCGGCTGGTGTGGATCGCGCGCTTCAAGCGCTTCCCGGGCGAGACCCTCACGATCCGGCTCTGCTCGGTGACCCACCCGGCGAAGGCGACGCTCTCGGTGCTGGCCGTGAAAGCGCCGGCGCCGCCGAAGGTCGGGGCGCCGCCGCCGAACACGTGGGTGATCCATCACGACGAGAACGCCGTCGAGACCCAGGCGTTCGTGCGCATGACCGACGACTTCGACCGCATCAACGTGAAGTACGAGGTGATCTTCGCGAGCCCGGTGCGGACGATCCCGCCGCTCGACCCCGACATCAACCTGATCCCGGACCCGTAGTCCGGAGGCGCGCGACACGCGAACGGCCGCGCCCCTCCGCGGGGCGCGGCCGTTCGCGTGTCGCGCCCGCTCACCCGGCCTTCAGCCCCACGAGCTTGCGGAAGCGCGCGTCGGCGTGCAGCGGCTCGAACTCGTCCTCGGCGCGCAGGCGGCACGTCGAGAAATCGTGCGCCGCGACGAGCACCTCGAGCGCCCGGAGCGCGCGCTCGCCGTCGCCGCACACGGCGTGGGCCTTCGCCAGGTTGTGCATCACGGTCGCGTCGCCCACGGGATTGCCCTGCCAGCAGCGGTCGATCTCGGCCCGAGCGCGCGCCGTCTCGCCGGCCTTCGCGAGCCCCATCGCGAACGCCGAGCGCTTCGCGAGGTCGTCGGGCGCCGCCAGCAGTTCGCGCTCGAGCAGCCCGCGGGCGAGGCGATATTCGCGCAGCGCCAAATCGAGGTGGCCCAGGTGCGCGTAGCAGTCGCCGAGGTTGAGCCGCCAGTGGCCGTCGTCGGGGCGCTGCGACACGGCCTCGAGGTAGTCCTTGAGCGCGAGGTCGTAGCGCCCGGTGAAGAAGTAGGCCGTGCCGCGGTTGCCGTTCAGGTCGAGGCTGCCCGCCTGCGGGTTCGGCAGCCTCGCGTAGGTGGCGACCGCCTCGGCGTAGCGGCACTGCTGCGTGAGCGCGGCGGCGAGGTCCTCCCAGCCGCGATTGTCCTCGGGGCGCAGCGCGATCTCCCGGCGGAACGCGCGCTCGGCGCCGGCGAAGTCGGCGCGGCTGGCGAGCAGGAAGATGCCGTACGAGCGCCACAGCTTCGGCGCCTCCGGCTGCACGTCGAGCGCCTCCTTCAGGTAGAAGTCCGCGCGCTCCATGTCGCCGAGCTGGCGGTACGCCGCCCCGAGCAGGCTCAGGGCCTCGGCGTCGCGCCCGTTGCGCTCGACGATCTGGTGCAGGGCGGCGACCGCCTCGGCTGCGCGCCCCCGCTCGCGCAGGACGCGGCCGAGCGCGCGGTAGCCGGTCAGTTCCTCCGGGGCGAGCCGGACCGCCTGCCGCGCGTCCGCCTCGGCCCGCGCGAGCAGCGTCGTGTCGGTGTGCACGAGGTGGGCGGCCAGCAGCGAGCGGGCCCGCCCGGCGAGGGCGCGCGAGAAGCCGGGGTCCCAGGCGAGCGCGGCGTCGAACTCGGCCAGCGCCGAGTCGCGCGCCGCCGGGTCGCTGCTCTCGAGGTAGCCGAGCCCGCGCAGGTAGCGCTCGACCGCGGCCGCGGGCCGCGCGGGCTCGCTCCCCGGCGAGGCCGCCGCCGTGCCGCCGCGGCGCTTCCAGTGCGCCGGCACCTCGCGCAGCATGTGCTCGCGAAGTTGCGCCAGCCGCTCCGCGGCCGCGTCCCAGCCCTCCGCCCATGCGTCGGTCCCCGTGCGCACGCGGACGAGTCGCACGTTCAGCGAGAGGCCCGCCGAGGGGCCCGTGCCGCCGACCGCGTGCAGCGTGCCGAGCAGCACGCTCTGGGCGCCGTACATCCGCCCGAGCACGGCCGGGTCCCGCTCGGGCGCGCCGCTCTCGTCGCGCAGCGTCGAACCCACGACGTTGATCGGGCACTGCGTGAGGCTGGTCAGCAGGTCGGCGCCGAGCCCGGTCACGAGGCGGTCCAGCGCCGGGTCGCCGGTCAGGTTCGCGAACGCCGGCACCACGACCGTCTCGGTGCGGCGCAGCCAGCGCAGCGCGGGCTCCGCCAGCAGCGCGGCCGCCGCGACGACGGCCAGCGCGACCGCGACGCGCCCTGCCCAGCGCGCGAGGCGGTCACGCGCAGGGCGCGGACGCGGGTCCGGGGAGACGTGCGTCGCCCTGCGCAGCGGCAGGTCCTCGAGGTCCGTCAGCACCTCGCGCGCGCTCTGGTAGCGCCGCTTCCGGTCCTTGCGGAGCAGCTTGTCCACGATGTGCTGCAGCCCGGGCGGCAGGTCGCGCACGAAGCGCTCGAGCGGCGGCGGCTCGGTGTTGGCGATCTCGTTGAGCACCTCGATCACCGTCTCGCCGCCGAACGGGCGCCGGCCGGTCAGCATCTCGTAGAGGATGACGCCGAACGAGAAGAGGTCGCAGCGCGGGTCGGGGCGGCTGCCCGGCTCGCACTGCTCCGGGCACAGGTAGCCGATGGTGCCGAGCAGGTATTCGCTGGTGACCGAGGCCGTCGGGTCGAGGCTGTTCACGAGATCGCGGCGCGCGGCGGCGAGGCCGAAGTCCACGAGCTTGAGCTCGCGGCCCGTGGTGATGCGCACGTTGCCCGGCTTGAGATCGCGATGGACGACGCCGTGCGTGTGCGCCGCATCGAGGCCGCGGGCGATCTGCTTCGCCCACTCGATCACGGTGGCGACCGGCAGCGGCCTCGCGGCGATCTCGGCGGCGAGGTCGGTGCCCTCGACGTACCGCATCGCGAGGTAGACCACGCTGCCGGCCTCCGGCCCCTCGCCGTTGCGGCGCAGGAAGCCGGGCGGGTCGGGCACGGCCTCGCCGCACCCGATGATGTCCACGATGTTCGGGTGGTCGAGCCGGGCGAGGACGCGCGCCTCCGCCAGCAACCGCGAACGGTAGGTGGGATCCCCGGCGTGGTCGCCGCGCACCACCTTGAGAGCAACGTCGCAGTCGAGATGCGTGTCGTGCGCGAGATACACGTCGCTCTGGCCACCGCCGCCTACGAACCGAAGGACTTCGTAGTGGTCCAGCCTTCCGAGCGACATCGGAGGCAACTCCCCGGGGGGAAGCGCTTGGCCCGAAGGGTAGACCCGTCGCGGCGGCCGTCAATACGTGAGATCACGGTTGGGGAACGCGGGGGGGGCGGCGAGGCCCCGGGCGGGGTGGAGCGCCCCTGTTAGGTCGGAGCCCGCAGGGCGAATGTCATGTACGCCGGGCCGCCCGCACGGGTCCGGTCCGAGCCCCGGGAGCCGTCCTCGCGGCGTCCCGCCGCCCCCCCGAGCCACGGAGTCCGCCCATGCCCGCCCGCCACGCCATCTTCGCCGCCCGCCGCCCCGCCGCCCTCGCGCTCCTCGCCGCCGTCCTCGCGGCCGGTCCCGTCCTGGCGGCCGGCGGGGTGGGCGACCTGTTCGTGACGAGCGACGCCTCGAACGTGGTCCGCGCCTACGTCGGCGCCACCGGCAGCCTGATCGGCGTCCACACGGCCTCGGTGCTGCCCGCGGCGGGCCAGCTCGGCGTCCACTTCGGGCTCACCAACGGCCGCATGCTCGTCGGGCATTTCGGCGGCGGCATCAACGAGTTCGACGCCGCCTCTGGCGCGTTCATCAAGACCTACAACCCGGGCGGCGGCTGGATGTGGGGCGCCGTCTACCGGCCGAACGGCAACGTCATCGCCACCTACAGCTCGAACGACCAGGTGGTCGAGTACGACGGCGTGACCGGCGCGTTCCTCGGGGTGCTGGCGACGATGCCCTCGGCTTCGATGCCCTCCGACCTGCGCTTCGGCCCGAACGGCAACCTGTACGTGTGCTGCTACGGCAACAACATGGCCTTCGAACTGCACCCGGTCTCGGGCGCCGTGATCAGCGCCTGGAGCATGCCCGTCGTCGGCGACCGCCCGAACGACATCGCGTTCCTGCCCAACGGCGAGATCCTCGTCACGTGCATGGGCAGCAACCAGTGCCACCGCTTCGACTCGACGCCCGTGCACAACTGGCTGGGCTCGTTCGCGGGCACCGGCTGGGACCGCCCGCACGGCATCGACATCGGCCCGGCGGACGGGCGGATCTACATCGCCGACGGCGTCACGACGCAGGTGCACGTGTTCGACCCGGTGACCTTCGCCGAGCTGAACGCGAACTTCCTGAGCCCCAACCCGGGCGACAAGATCGTGGACCTCGAGTTCCGCCGGCAGTCGCTCCCGACCCCGGCCACGCCCTCGAGCTGGGGCCGCATCAAGACGCTGTACGAGTAGGGTTTCGTCGCGGGCCGCACCCCGCGCCCGCCGGGCGCGGGTCCCGCACGGCAGGGCCCGGCGCACGGAAGTGCGCCGGGCTTTCTGCTACCTTCCCGCCCTCACTCGCCCCCGCGGGAGGGCCCTTCCATGGGCGTGACGCAGGACCGCGGGCGCGCGGGCGAGGACCTCGCGGTGGCGTACCTGGTGCTCGCCGGCATGCGGCCGGCCGGGCGCAACGTGCGCCTCGGCGGGGTCGAGGTGGACGTGGTGGCGGACGACGGCGCGACCCGCGTCCTGGTCGAGGTGCGGCTGCGCACGCGCGGCGACTTCGGCGGGGCGGCCGCGACCGTGGACCGCCGCAAGCGGGAGCGGCTCGTGCGCGCGGCCCGCTCGCTCGAACAGCAGGGCCGGGCCCGCATCCGCGTGGACGTGGTGGCCGTGGACCTCGACCCCGAGGGCGCCCGGATCACGCACTATCGCAACGCCGTGACGGACTGACACGTAGAGGCCCTCCATGGTGAAGATCCCCCGCATCGGCCGCCTGCGGCTGCCCCGCTTCGGCGGCGGCAACTGGCGCGCGCGGCTGCGCGCCCAGCGCCGCTGGTGGCGCAACCGGCTGCGGGTCCTGGCGGGCGACCACGAGGTGCTGTTCCCGGCCGAGGGCGGCGGCGTCGTCGCGGTCGAGACCCTGACCGGGGAATCGGCCGACGGGCCGCGCATCGCCATCCTGCACGCGACCGCCGGCAGCGGGCACAAGAGCGCCGCGCTGGCGCTCGCGAACGCGATCGGCTCGCTCGCGCCGGGCGCGCGCGTGCGCGAGGTGGACACGCTCGTGTTCGCGTCGCGCTTCTACCGCTCGACCTATTCGCAGGGCTACAACGCCATGGCGCAGCGCGCGCCGCAGCTCTGGGGCGCGCTGTACCACCTGTGGGCGCAGCAGCGCGTGCACCGCGCCGCCGGCCCGACGCGCGAAGCGTTCGACCGCCTGGCGCTGCGCAGCCTCGTGCGCGTCGTCGAGCGCGAGCACCCGGACGCGGTCGTGTGCACGCACTTCTTGCCGGTCGAGGCGCTCTCTCCGCGGCGCGGGCAGGGCCGGCTCCGGGTGCCGCTCTACGTGGTCATCACCGACTTCACCGCACACCCGATGTGGGCGTACCCGCACGTGGACCGCTACTTCGTGGCCTCGGACGAGGTGGCCGCGGAACTGCACGGCCACGGCGTGCCGCGCGAGCGCATCGAGGTCGCCGGCATACCGGCCGACCCGAAGTTCTCGCGCACGATCGGCCGCGACGCGGCGCGCGCCCGCTTCGGGCTCGATCCCGGACGGCCCATGGCGCTGGTGATGGGCGGCGGCAGCGGCGTCGGGCCGATGGCCGAACTGGCGCGGCGGCTCGAGCGGCTGCCCTCGCGGCCGCAGGTCGTCGTGCTGTGCGGCACCAACCGGCGGCTGCTCGCCGAGGTCGGGGCCGTCGCCGAGGCGAGCGGCGGGCGCGTCCGCGCGCTCGGGTTCACGAGCGAGGTGGACGTGCTGCTCGAGGCCGCCGACGTGGTCGTGAGCAAGGCCGGCGGGCTGACGTGCGCCGAGGCGCTCATCAAGCGCACGCCGCTCGTCGTGTTCCGGCCGACGCCGGGGCAGGAGGTGCGCAACGCCCGCTACCTCGAGGACGGCGGCGCGGCGGTGCTCGCCGACACCGTCGAGACCGTGGCGGCCACGGTCGAACGCTGGATCGCCGATCCCGCGACGCGCGAGCGCGTGCGCGAGAACGCGGCGCGCCTGGCGCGCCCGCTGGCCGCGGAGACCATCGCGAAGCGCGTGCTGGCGGCGCTCCCCGCGCCGGTGGCACGCGCGGGCTGACGCCGCACGAGACCCGGAGACCTCACGCTCATGTCCTCGATCCGTTCCCTGCTCCCGGCCGCCGCGGCGGCGTTCGCGCTCGCCGCAGGTTTCGCCGGTCCCGCCGCGGCGCAGAAGTTCGACGCCGCGGCCGCGCTCGCCCGCGGCCACGAGATGGCCTCGTACATCGTCAACAACCAGCCCGGCCCGCTGTGGCCGCACATCGGCGCCCGCATGCGCGAGGCGCTGCGCGACTCGGCGAACATGGCCGCCGTGCTGAAGGGCATCCGCGAGCAGACCGGCGCGGTGGACTCGGTGCTCGACGAGAGCGCGGCCGAGGAGAACGGCGTGTTCGTCTACCGGGCGCACTGCCGGTTCCAGAAGGCGCCCGAGCCGCTCACGGTGTCGGTCACGTTCGACGACCAGGGCCGGATCATCGGCATGTTCGTGCGGCCCGCGACGACGCTGCCGCCGAAGGCCCACGACAGCCCGCACCTCGGCTACGAGCCGAAGACGGAACTCCGGCTGCCGTTCCGGGGCGAGTGGACGGTGATCTGGGGCGGGCGCGACATCGCCCAGAACTACCACGCGCGCACGCGCGACCAGCGTTTCGCGCTCGACCTCGTGATCACGAAGGACGGCAAGTCGCACGCGGGCGAGGGCGCCGAGCTCAAGGACTACTACTGCTACGGCGAGCCCATCCTCGCACCCGCCGCCGGCACCGTCGTGTGGGTGCGCGACAGCCTGCCCGACAACCGTCCCGGCCGGACCGATCCGAAGAATCCCGCGGGCAACGCGGTGATGATCGACCACGGCAACCGCGAGTACTCGCTGTTCGCCCACCTGCAGCCGCGCTCGCTCCGGGTGAAGGAGGGGCAGCGCGTGCGCACGGGCGACGTGCTGGGCCGGTGCGGGAACTCCGGCAACACGACCGAGCCGCACCTCCACTACCACCTGCAGGACGGCCCGAAGTTCGGCGACGCCGACGGCCTGCCGCCGCGCTTCTTCGACCTGTTCGTGGACGGGGCGAAGCGCGACACGGCGGAGGTCGTGAAGGGCCAGAAGATCCGTCCCGCCCACTGACCGGCTCCCCGCCGATCCGGAGGAATCCCATGCGTTCGACGAAGGCCGCCCTGCTCGGCGCGGCGCTGTTCGCGGCCGCGGCCGCGACGCCCGCCTCGGCCGGCGAGAAGATCGAGATCTACGGGCTGCGGATGGTCCCGGCCAACGTGGACGCCCGGCAGTACAGCCGCCCCGGCTGGGGGCTCGGCGTGCAGGGCGTGCTGCCGCTGCCCGGCACCGCGAACCTGATCGCCGGCGTCGGCGGCGTCGAGGTCGTGAACCTGCTCTCGCGCACGAAGAAGTTCCAGGACCCGCTCACCGGCCTGCGCGTCGAGCAGCAGACGTCGCAGAACTACGGGCGGCTCTTCGTCGGCGGGCAGATGGGCTCGCACAGCAGCGGCGCGCTGCGGCCGTACGCCGGCCTGAACGTGGCGCTCGTCTGGTACGGCATCAACACCGACGTCGTCGTGCCCGACGACTACGACCGCGAGCGCGAGATCCGGCAGAGCCTCGGCAGCCGCAACGAGGTCGCCTTCGGCTGGGACGCGAACGCCGGCGTGGACGTGAACTTCCGCGACCGCTGGGGGATCGACATCGGCGTGCGCTGGCTGCACGCCTACGGAGTGCCGCAGCAGCTCGGCGACGGCGCGGTCTCGGTCGAGCCCGGCTACGTCCAGGCCAAGGTCGGCGTCGTGCTCGGCTCGCGCACGCTGCGCTGAGCGGGGCGGCCCGGGCGCGGGGGGGGGAAAGCACGAGGCCGGCCTTCCGAGGAAAGGCCGGCCGTACGTGTCGCCGTGGAGGATGTCGAGCGGGTTGCGACTTCGCGGACTGTCCACGGCCTTCTCGCGGGACCCCAACGGATGGAACGGCACGCGCGAGCAAAACGGGTCGGCGCGTCAGATGCCGGCCGCGGCGCCGGAGGTTCGGACTTATTTGGCGTTCTCGGGGTGCTCGTGGCACCTTGCCCCGCGTTCCCGCCCGGGCCCCGCGGCCCTTGCACCCGATGGCACGAACTCCCCGGACGATCGCGCCCGTGACCCACGAACCGCCGACCGACGAACTCATCCGCCGCACCCTCGCCGGCGAGCGCGTGCCGCTCGCCCGGGCCATCTCGTGGGTCGAGAACGAGCACGAGTCGTCCGCCGCGGTCCTCGACGCCTGCTTCGGCGCCGCCGGCCGCGCGTTCCGCATCGGCATCACCGGGCCGCCCGGCGCGGGCAAGAGCACGCTCGTGACGCGGCTCGCGAAGGAGTACCGCGCGCGTGGCGAGACCGTGGCGATCGTGGCCGTGGACCCGACGAGCCCGTTCTCGGGCGGCGCGCTGCTGGGCGACCGGGTGCGCATGATCGAACTGTCGGGCGACCCGGGCGTCTTCATCCGCTCGATGGCCACGCGCGGCAGCATGGGCGGGCTCGCCGTGCACACCGCGCAGGTGTGCGACGTGCTCGACGCGGCGGGCTTCGGCCGCATCCTGATCGAGACCGTGGGCGTCGGGCAGAGCGAGCTCGAGGTCGCGCAGACGGCCGACACGACCGCCGTGGTGCTGGTGCCCGAGTCGGGCGACGCCGTGCAGGCCATGAAGGCGGGCCTCATGGAGATCGCGGACGTGTTCGTAATCAACAAGGCCGATCGCGAGGGCGCCGAGCGCGCCACGTTCGCGATCCAGTCCGCGCTCGAGTTGCGCGCGCCCACCAGCGAGTGGCGCATCCCCGTGCACCGCACGGTCGCCTCGAAGGGCGAGGGCGTCGCCGAGGTGGTGGACCGCTTCGAGGAGCACCTGATGTTCCTGCGCGAGAGCGGCGGCCTCGAGCGCCGCCGCCGCCGGCGGCTCGAGCAGCGCCTGCGCGACCTGCTCGAGGGCCGCCTGTGGGCCGAGTTCCGCGCGCGCCTCTCCGACGACGCCTGGCGCGAGAGCCTCGAGGCCCTCGCCGAGCGCCGCCGCACGCCCCACGACGTGGCCGCCGAACTGGTCGGCCGGGCGACGACGGGCGCCGACGAGCCGACCAGGGACTTCTAGGCTCCGGGCGGCTTCGCCGTCGCGCAGGCCCCGTGGCAGCCGCAGTCTTCGCCGCGCCAGGCCTCGCGGCCCTCGCGGACGAGGAACACCGTCATCGCCAGCGCGGCGACCGGGTCGGCCCACCACCAGCCGAACGCGGCGTTGAGGCCGATGCCGGCGAGCGTCACCACCGACAGCCACCAGCACGCCGTGGTCTGGAACGCGTCGGCCGCGAGCGCGCGGCTCTCGAGCGCGGCGGCGGCGCGGCGCTTGGCGCGCGCGAGCAGCGGCATCAGCACGATCGAGAGCGCGGTGATCGCCATGCCGGGCACGCTGGTCTCGGGCCGCTCGCGCGCCCACAGCGTGCGCGCGGCGTCGAACGCCACCCAGGCGGCGAGCAGGAAGAGCGTGACGCCGACCAGCCGGTGGGCGCGCCGGTCGAGCCGCTCGATGGCCGCGCGGTCGCGCTGGCCCGCCTCGGCGTGCAGCCGCCAGAGCAGCACGAGCGCCGAGGCGCTCTCGACGAAGCTGTCGAGGCCGAAGCCGAGCAGCGCCACGCTCCCGGCGGCCAGCGCCGCGGCCACCGCGACCACGCCCTCGATCACGTTCCAGCCCAGCGAGGCGTACTCGAGCCGCAGCGCGTGCGCGCGCAGTGCGGCGCGATCCGGTGCGGCGGATGTGGGAGCGAGCGGCGCGGACATGGGGCGCACGCTACATCGGGAGCCCGCGCGCGAGCGAACCCGCCGCGGTCCCCGGCGTCCCGCGGCCGGCGGGACGCTCGCGGCCCGCGCCGAAACGCCGCTCCGCCGGCCGGCGCTCCGCCCCAAGCCCCTGCCTTTCCAGCGCTTGACCCTCGCGGAAGGGCCCGCGTACCCTCGCGCGGCTCGAACCACCGCGCGCGCCCTTCCATCCCGCGCGCGCCCCATTTCCGCGAGGAGGATCGCCATGGCCAAGCGCACCCCGGCTCCCAAGTCCCGCGCCAGCGCGAGGGGTACGCGGCGCCCCGCCGCCCACTCGTCCGCGCGCGCCCGGGCCGGCCAGCAGAAGCGCGCCCCGAAGGCCGACGGCGCCTACGCGAAGCAGGTCGAGACCTTCGAGGCGAACTACCCGAAGGACCGCGAACGGCAAGGCCTCTACCCGTTCACGATCTCGGGCCTGCCCATCAAGCCGCTCTACGGCCCCGGGGACCTCAAGGGCATGGACCTCGCGCGCGACCTGTCCGTGCCGGGCGAGTACCCGTTCACGCGCGGGGTGCACCCGACCATGTACCGCGGCCGCATGTTCACCATGCGGCAGTTCGCCGGCTTCGGCACCGCGGCGCAGACCAACGAGCGCTTCCACTACCTGCTCGAGCACGGCCAGACCGGGCTGTCCATCGCCTTCGACAACCCGACGATCATGGGCTACGACAGCGACCACCCGAAGTCGCACGGCGAGGTCGGCAAGTGCGGCGTCGCGGTGGACTCGCTGCGCGACATGGAGATCCTGCTCGACGGCATCGACCCGGGCGCGGTCTCGACGTCCATGACCATCAACGGGCCGGCGTCCATCATGTACGCGTTCTACCTGGCGAACGCCGAGAAGCGCGGCGTGCCGTTCGGGCGCCTGCGCGGGACGCTGCAGAACGACATCCTCAAGGAGTACATCGCCCAGAAGTGCTGGTGCTTCCCGCCCGAGCCGAGCTTGCGCATCATCGTGGACCTGATCGAGTTCTCCACGAAGCACGTGCCGCAGTGGAACACGATCTCGATCAGCGGCTACCACATCCGCGAGGCCGGCTCGACCGCCGCGCAGGAACTGGCGTTCACACTCGCCGACGGCTTCACCTACGTCGAGCGCTGCCTCGAGCGCGGGCTCGACGTGGACGACTTCGCGCCCCGGCTGTCGTTCTTCTGGAACAGCCACCTCGACTTCTTCGAGGAGATCGCCAAGCTGCGCGCGGCGCGCCGCATCTGGGCGCGGCACATGCGCGAGCGCTTCGGCGCGAAGCGGCGCGAGTCCTGGCTGATGCGCTTCCACACCCAGACGGCCGGCTGTTCGCTCTGGGACAAGCAGCCCGAGAACAACATCGTCCGCACGGCGTTCGAGGCGCTCGCGGGCGTGCTCGGCGGCACGCAGTCGCTGCACACGAACTCGATGGACGAGACCATCGCGCTGCCGAGCGACAAGGCGGTCAAGATCGCGCTGCGCACGCAGCAGATCATCGCCCACGAGATCGGCGTCACCGAGACCATCGACCCGCTGGCGGGCTCCTACTACGTCGAGCACCTGACGAACACGCTCGAGGAGCAGGCGGAGGCCTACTTCCGGCAGATCGAGGGCCTGGGCGGCGTCGTGGCCGGCATCGAGAAGGGCTTCTTCCAGCGCGAGCTGGCGGCGGCGGCCTACCAGTACCAGCGGGAGGTCGAGCGCAAGGAGCGCATCCTCGTCGGCATCAACGAGTACGTCGAGCCCGACGAGAAGCTCGACATCCCGATCCTCTACATCGGCGAGGAGGTCGAGGAGGAGCAGAAGCGCGCGATCGCCGAGCTGAAGCGCACGCGCCACGAGGCGGCCGCGTCCTCGGCGCTCAGGGCGCTGACCGCGGCCGCGGCCACCGCGCCGGGCGAGGCGAACCTGATGGAGAAGATCCTGGACTGCGCCCGCGCGTACGCGACCGAGGGCGAGATCCGGAACGCCATGCGCGAAGTGTTCGGCGACTACGTCGAGTCGGTGGAGTTCTGATGGACCGCAACACGCTGCTCGCCATCGCCGGCGTGGGAGTGCTGATCGCCGCCGCCTTCATCCTGCGCGGCCCGAGGAAGGACGAGGAGATCGGGACGGACGGCCGGCGCGAGGACGCGGTCTCCGAGGGCGCCGCGCCCGAACCCGAGGTGCTCGAGGTCGAGCCCGACGACGAGTGGGACGAGGACGAGGTGGTCGCCGTGACCTCGGCGGGGCACGCGTTCGTGCCCGACCGCCACGCGGTGCGCCTCGTGCCGCCCGACGACGAGGGCGAGGCCTGGAAGGCGGGCGAGCACACGCGCGGCAAGCGCGGCGCGGCCGCCTTCGCGGAGAGCTGGCACGCGGGCGACTTCACCGGCGCGCGCGTCGCGCGCGGCGGCGGCGAGGACCCGTGGCGGCTCGAGGCGCTCGGCCGCGACGGCGAGTACGTGCTGTTCGTCTTCGAGACGCGCGACGGCGCCGAGGCGGCGCTCAAGCTCTTCGAGTCGCGCGGCGTGATCCGCCTGGGCGAGGACGAGGACGGCAACCCCGCTCCGCCCTCGGCCGAACAGTTCGCCGAGGCCCGCCGGATCTTCGAGGAGACCGAGCGGGAACTCGCCAGCGAACGCGGACCGGACGAGGACGAGCGGTGAACGACCGGCCGGCGGCCCCCGCGCCGGCCACGCCGGAGCGGGACCGCGGCGGGTGGCCGCTCGCGCTGCTGCCGCTCGCGGGCCTGCTCACCTGGTTCCTCACCGGGCTGCCGTGGGGACCGCACATCGAGACGTTCGACTGGATGGTCCGTCTCGAGACGATGCCGCTCGGCGAAGCGGCGTTCGCCCAGCTCCCGAGCGTGCTGTCGCTGCGCCCGCTCGGCATCGGGCTCGCCTGGCTCGCCTACCACGCGGGCGGCCGCGACGTGGCGCTCGCGCAGTTCGTGAACGCCGCGCTCACGCTGCTCGCCTGGTGGTGGCTCGGCCGCGCGGTGCGCGAGCGGCGCGCGTTCGCGCTCGCGGCGCTCGCGGTGGGGGGCGCGTGCTTCGCCGGCTACATCTACGTCTTCCACCTGCACGGCGTCTTCTACGCGCCGCTGCTCCTGTACCTCGCGGCGCTCGTCCATGTCGCGAACCGGCCGCTCCGCCCCGGGACGCTGCTCGGGGTGCTGGCGCTGACCGCGGCCGCGGCGCTTTTCCACCCGTTCGCGCTCGTGCTCGGCGTGGCGTTCGCCGCGGGCGCGCTCGCGGAGTCGCGCGCGCTGCGCACGGCGGCGGGCTTCGGCGCGGCGGCCGCGCTGCTCGCGGGCTCGGCGCTGCTCTACGCCGTGCTCGTGCCGCCCTCGGCGCGCGGGCCCGAGGGCGACCCGCTGCACGGCTGGCGCACGACGTTCGCGACCACGGAGCTCAGCCGCGCCGTGTCGCTGGTCGCGGCGGCGCTCGCGGTCCTCACCGCGCGCGGGCTCGGGGCCGGCCGCGCGCGGCTCGCCGCCGTGGCGCTGGTCGCGCTCGCGGCCGCGGCGCTGTGGATGCTGCGCTGGCCGGTGCTGCCGCTCTGGCTCGCCGTCGCGGGGCTCGCGTCGCTGCGCTCGGGCGGCCGGGCGCTGGCGGCGGTCCTCGGGGCGTGCCTCGTGCTGCCGGCGGCGAACCCGACGGGCTCGCCCACCTACGCGGTGTTCGGGACCTTCCTCGCCGCCGCGCTCGCGGCGCGTCACGCGGCGATCGAGGAGCGGCTCGGCTGGCTGCGGCCCGCCGCCGCGGCCGCCACGCTGGCCGCGTGCGTGGCGCTCGGCGCGGCCCTGCGCGCCGGCGTGCCGGTGCCGGTCGCCTCGGCGGTGGCGCGGCCGCTCGTCGCCGAGCGCGAGCGCACGGCGCAGTTTCCGGTGCTGCTGCGCGAGTACCTCGCCTCGGAGTGGGGCGCCCACCCCCTGCGCTTCGCGCGGGGCTTCGAGCGCCCGGCCGAGGGCGACGCGGTGGACCGGCGGTTCCGGCCGCCGACCAACGACATTCACCTCGCCACCTGGCTCGCGCACCTGCGCGGCGGGGCGCCGGCGGCGGGGGAGACGCTTTACGTCGCGTTCGGCGGCGATCCGCTCGCCGCCGGCCCGGTCGTGCTGGCCGTGCGTGTCGCAAGTCAGTGATTCTGACCCCCTAACGCGTCAGTGATTCTGACCCCCCCT
>CAZUEM010000037.1:0-25381 GCA_964619155.1 uncultured bacterium | reverse complement strand
GCCGCGGCGCCGCGGGCCGCGGGCGCGGCGCGGCCGGGCGCGCCGGCGCGCGAGGTCGCGTACGGCCCGAGCCGGTTGAGCGCCGCCCGCTTCGCCGCCCGCAGCACGCGCTCGTCGTCGAAGATCACGGTCTGCTGGAGCTGCGACGGTCCCAGCTTGTAGTCGAAGTCGGGCAGCAGGACGCGCGGGATGGCGCGGCCGACGAAGCGCTCGATGGCCGCGAGGTGGCGCTGCTCCTCGGGGGCCATCAGCGTGAACGCGTCACCCTGCGCGTCGGGCCGCGCGGCGCGGCCGATGCGGTGCACGTAGTCCTCGGGGGTCGGCGGCACGTCGAAGTTGACGACGTGCGCCACGCCGGCCAGCTCCAGCCCGCGCGCGGCGAGGTCGGTCGTGACCGCGATCTGCAGCCGGCCGCGCTTCAGGTCCTCCATGGCGCGCTCGCGCTCGGTCTGGCTCTTGCGCTCGTGCAGCGTCGTCACCGTGTACTTGCGGCGCTCGAGCTGGCGGGCCAGCCGGTCGGCGCCCTCGCGCTGGCGCGTGAAGACGATCGTGCTGCGCACCTCGCCCGAGCGCGACAGCAGCCGGTCGAGCAGCTCGATCTTGAGGTGCTTCGGCACGGGGTAGATGGCGTGCGTGATGCCGGCCGGCTGGGGCGCGGTGAGGTCCACGCGCACGGGCTCGATCAGCGCCTCCTTGGCGAGGCGGTTCAGCTCGGGCGCCATCGTGGCCGAGAAGAGCAGCGTCTGGCGCGTCTCGGGCAGGAGCTTGAGCAGCTTGCGGATGTCGCCGGCCTGCCCCATGTCCACCATGCGGTCGGCTTCGTCGAGCACCAGGATCTCGACGTCCTCGAAGCCGATCACCTTGCGCTCGTGCAGCTCGAGCAGGCGGTCCACGGTCGCGACCAGCACGTCCACGACGTTGTCGCGGAGCAGCTTCTCCTGCGCGGGGAGCGGGGCGGCGTTGTGCACCATGCCGACGTGCAGCTCGGTGAAGCGCGCGAAGTCGCGCGCGTGCGTCTCGACCTGGGCCGCGTGCTCGCGCGTGGGGGTGAGCACGAGGGCGCGCAGCTTCTGCGAACCGTCGAGCAGGCGGGCGAAGCCGGGGAGCAGGAACGCGCCCGTCTTGCCCGAGCCGCTCACCGCGTTTCCGATCAGGTCGTTGCCCTGCAGGATGACCGGGATGGCCTTGGCCTGGATGGGCGTGGGCTCGGTCCAGCCGGCGGCCCGCACCGCCTGGACGAGCGGGGCCGGCAGGCCCAGCGTGTTGAAGCTCATGCTTGCACTCCGTCGGAAAGGGCGGCGCCGGACGCCGGAATCGAACTCGGCGGGCCACCCGGTAGGGTCATGGCAAACACCGCAGGTTAGGGGCGCGCGCGGGGCCGGTTCAATAGAAAGGTTGACCGCGTCTTTCGCGGTTCGTCAGGACTTCCGGCCGCCGGGGCGCCGTCCGGCGCGCCCGCCCGCGGCGGGCGCGGCCGCCGGGGCGCGGCCCGGCCCGCGGGCCGCCGCGGCCCTCTGGCAGCCCGGGCAGAAGAACGTGGCCCGGCCGCCCTGCACGATGCGCCGCACCGCCGCGCCGCAGCGCCGGCAGGGCTCGCCGGCGCGGTCGTAGACGAGCAGCTGCTCGCCGTACTCGCCCGGTTCGTTCCAGACCGTGCGGTAGGTGCTGAACGTCGTGCCCATGCGGGCGATGGACTCCTCGAGCACCGGCGGGATCTCGAGCGCGATGCGCTCCCACTCGGGCCGGGCGAGCGCGCCCGCGCGGCGGCGCGGGTCCACCGCGGCGCGGAACAGCACCTCGCTCACGTAGATGTTCCCGAGCCCCGCGATCCGCCGCTGGTCGAGCAGGAAGTTCTTCACGGCCACGCGCGCGCCGCGCGCGAGCGCGAGCAGGGATGCGCCCGTGGGCGGCTCGGCGAGCGGGTCGGGGCCGAGGAGCCGCACCGACGGGTCGCGCGCGAGCGAGGCGGTCGGCACGATCCGCAGCATCCCGAAGCGGCGGATGTCCTGGTACCAGAGCGCGCCGCCGCCCGCGAGGTCGAGACGAAGGTGGACGTGCGGCAGCGAGGCGTCCGCCGCGGCCGCGTCCTTCCAGAAGAGCCAGCGTCCGCTCATGCCGAGGTGGGAGAGGAGCGTGAGCCCCGCGTCGAGGTCGAGGAACAGGAACTTGCCCGTGCGGCGCGGCTCGCCGAACGCGCGGCCCTCGAGCGCGGCCGGCAGCTTCGCGAGCGAAGCCGAGCGCAACCGGTGGCGCGAGACGGACGCGCGCGCGATGCGGCGCCCCGGCACGCACGCGGCGAGCATGCGTCGCACGGTCTCGACTTCGGGCAGTTCGGGCATGGGGCGGCAGGGTGCAACTCCCGCCCCCGGCGGGTCAATCGCCGTGCTATCGTCCGCGCCTTCCGCCGCGACAGGCTCCCCCTTCCGACCGTTCCGGTTCCCGGAGTTCAACGTGTCCCTCGCCGCCGGCACGAAGCTGGGTCCCTACGAGATCCTCGCCCCGCTCGGCGCGGGCGGCATGGGCGAGGTGTGGCGGGCGCGCGATCCGCGCCTCGGGCGCGACGTGGCGATCAAGGTGCTGCCCGCGGCGTTCGCGGCGGACGCCGGACGGCTCGAGCGGTTCCGCCGCGAGGCGCAGGCGCTCGCGTCGCTCAACCACCCGAACGTCGCGTCCATCTACGGGCTCGAGGAGGCCGCGGGCTCGCCCTGCCTCGTGCTCGAACTGGTCGAGGGCGAGTCGCTCGCCGCGCGGCTCGCGCGCGGGGCCCTGCCGGTGCGCGAGGCGATCGCGCTCGCGGTGCAGGTCGCGGCCGCCATCGAGGCGGCGCACGAGCGCGGCATCGTCCACCGCGACCTCAAGCCCGGCAACGTCATGGTGAGCGAGTCGGGGATCGCCAAGGTGCTGGACTTCGGGCTCGCCAAGAGCGAGCCAGCGCCCGAGGCCGCGAGCGGTTCCTCGGCGGACGCGCCCACGCGCACGGTCGCCGCCGCGCCCACCGAGGCGGGCGTCATCCTCGGCACCGCGGCGTACATGAGCCCCGAGCAGGCGCGCGGCCGCGCCGTGGACCGGCGCAGCGACGTGTGGTCGTTCGGGTGCGTGCTGTACGAGTGCCTCGCCGGCCGGCCGGCGTTCGCGGGCGAGACCGTCTCGGACCTCGTCGCCCGCATCCTCGAGCGCGAGCCCGACTGGACCGCGCTGCCCGCCGGCGTTCCGGCGCGCGTGCGCGAGATCCTGCGGCGCTGCCTGCGGAAGAACGCCGACGAGCGTCCCCGCGACATCCGCGACGTCCGGCTCGAGCTGTCCGAGGCGGCCGCGGGCGGCGCGCGGGCGGAGGCGGAGGACGAGGCGCGCTCGGTCGCGGTGCTGCCGTTCGAGAACCTGAGCGGCGCGGACGACGAGTACTTCGCCGACGGCGTCACCGACGAGATCCTGAACGCGCTGGCGCAGCTGCAGGGCCTGCGCGTGGCGGCGCGCTCGTCGTGCTTCGCGTTCAAGGGCCGCCGCGAGGACCCGCGCGCCGTGGGCGAGCGCCTCGGCGTGGCGGCCGTGCTCGAAGGCACCGTGCGGCGCGCGGGCGCGCGGCTCCGCATCACCGTGCAGCTCGTGGACGTCGCCGGCGGCTTCCAGCTCTGGTCCGAGCGCTACGACCGCGAGATGACCGACGTGTTCGAGGTGCAGGACGAGATCGCGCGGGCGATCGCCGGCAAGCTGAGCGTCTCGATCCGCGCGGGCGGCCCGGCGCGGCGCGGCACCCAGAACCTCGAGGCCTACGAGCTCTTCCTCAAGGGCCGGGTGCTGCAGCTGCGGCGCGGCCGCTACCTGGTGGACGCGATCGAGCTGTTCGAGCGCGCGGTCGCGCTGGACCCCGGCTACGCCGAGGCGCTCGCCTGGCTCGCGGACTCGTGGCGGCTGCTCGGCACGTTCGGCGTGGGCCGTCCGCGCGAGCTGTACCCCAAGGCCCGCGAGCTGGCCGAGCGCGCCCTGGCGCTCGATCCGAACCTCGCCGAGGCGCTCGCGACGCTCGCCGACATCGAGGGCCAGTACGAGTGGAGCTTCCCGCGCGCGGAAGTCCTGTGGCGGCGCGCGCTCGCGCTCGACCCGCGCCACACGCGCGCCCGGCTCGAGCGCGCGCTCTGGGGCTGGGCGCTGGGCGGCGTCGGAATCGGGGAGGCGCTGCGCGAGGCCGAAGCCACGGTCGCCGCCGATCCCGACAACCCCTGGGCGCTCGCCATGCACTCGCTCGTCCTCGGTCACGCGGGACGCGCGGAGGAGTCCATCGAGGCCGCACGCCGCGCCACCGACAAGGACGAGGACTCGATCTTCGCCCACTGGAACCTCGTGCGCGCCCTCTCGTGGGCGGGCTCGCCCGAGGAAGCGCTCGCGTTCGCGCGCCGCCGCCTCGCCTCGAGCGGGCGCCACCCGTGGATGCTCGGCGCCACGGCGTGGCTGTGCGCGAGGCTCGGCCGGGCGAGCGAGGCCCGCGCCGTCTACGACGAGATGGTCGCGCGCTCCGCGTGGGAGGTGCTCTCGCCGCTGATGGTCGCGATGGCCGCGCGCGCCGCGGGGCTCGCCGACGACGCCCTGCGCTGGACCGAGCGGGGGTACGAGGAGCGCGACTCGATCTTCGTGCTCGCGCCGCACATGCCGTTCTTCGAGGACCTGCTCGCCGATCCGCGCGTGCGCGCGGTGTTCGCGAGGATGACCGGGTGACGCCCGCCCGCGGCGCGAGGCCCGGCCCGCCCCGGATCGCCGCGCCCGCGGCGCCGGCGGGCGCGAATCAGGTCGTGTAGTCGGCGTTGACCCGCACGTACTCGGCGCTCAGGTCGCACGTCCACAGCGTGGCGGACGCGCTCCCGAGGCCGAGGTCGAGGTGCACGATCGCGGGGTCCTCGCCGAGCAGCGCCGACGCCCGCGCGCGGTCGAACCCGAGCGGCCGGCCGAGGTCGAGCAGCTGCACCGCGTCGCCTTCGCCGAACCACAGGCGCACGGCCTCCGGATCCACCGCCTCGCCGCTGTAGCCCGCCGCGGCGAGGATGCGGCCCCAGTTGGGGTCGTTGCCGTGGATCGCGGTCTTGACCAGCGGGGAGCAGGCGATGGCGTCGCCGACGCGATGCGCCTGCCGCTCGCTCTCGCCGCCCGTCACGCGCAGTTCGACGAGGCGCGTCGCGCCCTCGCCGTCGCGCGCGATCTGGCGGGCGAGCGAGGCGCAGACGCCCGTGAGCGCCGCGGTGAACGCGGCCTCGGAGGCGTCGTCCACCGCCGCGCCGGAGACGCCCGAGGCGAGCACGAGCAGCGTGTCGTTCGTGCTCATGTCGCCGTCCACGCTGATGCGGTTGAAGCTGCGCCCGGCCGCCGCGCGCAGCGCGCGGTCGAGCCGCTCCGGCTCCACCAGGGCGTCCGTCGTCACGACCGCGAGCATCGTCGCCATGTTCGGGTGGATCATGCCGGCGCCCTTGGCGAAGCCGGCGACCGTCACCTCGCGGCCGCCGATCGCGACGGTCGCGGACGCCACCTTCGGGCGCGTGTCGGTGGTCAGGATCGCGCGCGCCGCGTCGGCGGGCGCGCGCAGCGCGCCGGGGGCGGCCAGCGCCTCGATGCCGCGCGCGACGCGCTCCATGTCGAGCGGCACGCCGATCACGCCGGTCGAGAGCACCAGCACCTCGCCGGGGCGGGCGCGCACGGCCTCGGCCGCGAGCGCGGCCATGCGCTCGGCGTCGGCGAGCCCGCGCTCGCCGGTCACGGCGTTCGCGCAGCCCGAGTTCGCGACCACCGCGCGGATGCGGGCGGCCGAGCCGGGCAGGGTGCGACGGCCGAGCACCACGGGCGCCGCCTTCACGCGGTTCGTGGTGAAGACGCCCGCGGCGCTGCAGTGGCGCCCGCTCCAGACCAGCGCGAGGTCGAGCCCGCGGCTCTTCTTGAGGCCGCAGGCGGTGGCGGCGCACTCGAAGCCGGGGGCGAGCGCGAACCGGGCGAGGGCGTCGTCGTCGGCGAACAGGGACATGGGGCGGCTCCGGGTGGGATCGGGCCGCAGTCTAGTCGCGCCGCGGAGAGCGCTCAACGCCCGCGGGCTTCGGGTTGTCCGGCGCTTCGCCCGCGTGGCATCCTGCCCGCGACCTCGCACCTCCCCGAACCGCAGGGACGTCATGGACGATCGCGCCCGATTCGAAGAGTTCGCGCGGCTCGCGACCGAGCAGCGCAACCCGCGCACCATGGACCTCGACACGCTCGACGTGCCGGAGCTCCTCGAGCGCATCAACGCCGAGGACCGCACGGTGGCCGAGGCCGTGGCGAAGGAGCTGCCCTGGATCGCGCGGGCCGTGGACCTCGTCGTGGCCTCGTTCCGCGACGGCGGCCGCCTCGTCTACGCCGGCGCCGGCACGAGCGGCCGTCTCGGGGTGCTCGACGCCTCGGAGTGCCCGCCGACGTTCGGCTCCGATCCCGAGCAGGTCGTCGGCGTGATCGCGGGCGGCTATTCGGCGGTCGTGCGCGCGGTCGAAGGCGCCGAGGACCGGCGCGACGAGGGCGTGAGGGCGATGGACGACCTGGACGTCGGCCCCGAGGACACGGTGGTGGGGGTCGCCGCGAGCCGGCGCACGCCGTTCGTGGTCGCGGCGATCGAGCGCGCCCGCGAGCGCGGCGCGCGCACCGTGTACGTCACCTGCACGCCGCGCGAGGAGTTCCAGCTGCCGGTGGACGTGGCGATCTGCCCGGTCGTGGGACCCGAGGTGCTCATGGGCTCGACCCGCATGAAGGCCGGCACCGCGCAGAAGATGGTGCTCAACATGATCTCGACGGCGGCGTTCGTGCGCAGCGGCAAGGCCTACGAGAACATGATGGTGGACCTGACGGCGAGCAGCCAGAAGCTGGTCGAGCGCAGCCGCCGCACGGTGATGGCGGTCACCGGCGTCGAGTACGACGCCGCGGCGAAGGCGCTCGATGCCGCGGGCCGGAGCGTGAAGGCCGCGATCGTCATGCTGCGCCGGGGCTGCGACCGCGCGGAGGCCGAGCGGCTGCTGCGGCAGACGGGCGGCTTCGTGCGCCGCGCCATCGAGGCGCCGCGCCGGGAAGGCGGAGGCGCGTGAGGACGCTCCTTCGCGCCGCCGCGGCCGCCGCGCTGCTGCTCGCGGCCGGCTGCGCGCCCGCGCCGAAGGCCCCCGAGGAACTCGTGTTCTGGCAGACGGGCGAGCCCGCGGCGCTCGACTCGCTCGCGCGCGACTTCGAGGCGGCGAATCCCGGCCTGCGCGTCCGCGTGGAACGGATCGGGCCCGGCGCCATGGCGGACAGCGTCGCCGCCGCGCTCGCCGCCGGCCGCCCGCCCGACCTGTGCGAGCTCGAGGGCGGGGCCCTGCGCGCGCTGCTCGCCGCCGGCGCGCTCAGCGACTGGAGCGCGGGCGCGGCCGACCAGCGGGACTCGCTGCGCGGCTGGGACGCCTGCCGGGTCGGCGACGCGCTCTACGGCATGCCGTGGCGGCTCTCGCCGCGCGTCCTGTACTGGAACCGCGACCTCTTCGCGCGCGCGGGGCTCGACGCGGGCCGCGCGCCCGCCACCTGGGACCGGCTGCTCGCCGCCGCCGCCCGGCTGCAGCGGCTGCGAGGCGGCGTGCGGGGCATCGGGCTGGAGGCGACCGATTCCACCGCGTCCGTGCCCGAGTTCCTGACCTTCGCCTGGGGCCGCGGCGCGGAACTGCTGTCGGCGGCGGGCGACTCGGTGCGGCTCGACTCCGGGGAGGCCCGCGAGGCGCTCGCGTTCGTGCAGCGGCTCGCCCGCGGCGCCGTGCTCGCCGACGGCGCGACGCTCGACGCGGAGTTCGCCGCGGGCCGGCTCGGGCTGCGCATCGCGGGCCCCGGGCTCGCGGCGCGGCTCGCGCGCGAGGCCCCGGGTCTCGGCTTCGGCGTCGCGGCCGTGCCCACGCGCGAGGGCGGCCCGGGCGCGCCGTGGGCCGACGTGCGCGTGCTCGCGAGCTTCGCGCGCTCGCGCCACAAGGAGCAGGCGCTGCGCCTCGCGCGCTTCCTCGCGCGGCCGGAGCATTCGCTGGCGGCCTTCGCGGCGGACCCCGGCGGATTGCCGGCCAACGCCGGCGCGGACAGCCTCGCGTGGTTCCGCGGCCGCCCGCGCGACGCGCGGTTCGCCGCCGAGGCCTCGCGCGCCCGCTTCGCGCCCGCCCACCCGGCGTGGCCGGCGATGGAGCGCGCCCTGGGCGCGGAGCTGGCGGCGGCCCTTCGCGGCGGCGCTCCCGCCGAAAGTTCACTCGCACGCGCGGCGGCGCGGCTGGCGCCGCTCGCGGAGGGGAGGTAGCGATGGGCGCGGCGCGCGACGCGCTGGCCCGGCTGCGCGATTACCGGAGCGCGCCGGAGCACCTGGTCGTCGGACTCATGACGGGCACGTCGGCCGATGCCGTGGACGCGGCGCTCGTCCGCTTCCGCGGCGCGGGCCTCGCGTCAGCCGCCGACGTCGTCGCCTACCGCGAGCAGCCGTTCGCCGAGCCGCTGCGCCGCGAGATCCTCGAGGTCGCGGGCTCCGAGTCGCTGCCGCTCGAGCGGCTGATGCGGCTCGACGCCGAGCTCGGGGAGGCCTACGCGGAAGCCGTGGCCGGGCTGCTGCGCCACGCGCAGGTCCGGCCGGCGGACGTCTCCGCGATCGGCTCCCACGGGCAGACGGTGCGCCACCTGCCGCGCTCCGCGAACGGGGGGCGCGCGCTCACGCTGCAAACCGGTTCGGCGGCCGTGCTCGCCGAGCGCACGGGCATCACGGTGGTCTCGGACTTCCGCACGCGCGACACGGCGGCGGGCGGTGAGGGCGCGCCGCTCGTGCCCATCGCCGACTGGTGGCGGTTCCGGTCCGACCGCGAGTCGCGCGTGCTGCTCAACCTGGGCGGCATGGCGAACGTCACGCACCTTCCGCGCGGCGGCGGCCTCGAGCGCGTGGTCGCGTTCGACACCGGCCCGGGCAACGCCGTGCTCGACGGGCTGATGCGCGCCTCGACCGGCGGCCTCGCGCACCACGACGACGGCGGGCAACTCGCCGCCCACGGCCGCGTGAACGCGGGGCTGCTCGAGGAACTGCTCGCCGACCCGTTCTTCCAGGCGGAGCCGCCGCGCTCGACCGGGCGGGAGCGCTTCGGCGACGCGTACGCCGCGCGGCTGCGCGAGATCGGAGAGCAGCTCGGGCTGTCGCTCGAGGACCTGCTCGCGACCGCGGCCGAGCTGACCGCGGTCACCGTCGCCGACGCGATCGGCCGGTTCCTCTCGCCGGGAGGGGTGGACGCCGTGTACGTGAGCGGGGGCGGCGTGCGCAACGCGACACTCATGGTGGCGCTGCGGCGCCGGCTCGACGGCCTGACCGTGAAGAAGCTGGACGAACTCGGGGTCGCGGCGGAATCGAAGGAGGCCCTCGCGTTCGCGCTCCTCGCGCACCTGACGCTGTCGGGCGAGCCGGGTAACGTGACCGGCGCGACCGGCGCGGCGCGGACGGCCGTCCTGGGACACATCACGCCCGGCGCGCTGCCCGGGGGGGAGCGCGCATGACGGGGATGCCGGCGGCGCGGCGGGCGGCCGCCGCCCTCGCGATGGCACTGCTCGCGGCGGCGGTCTCGCCGGGCCGCCCGGTCGCGGGCGGCGCGCCGGGCCCGGTATTCGACATCGGGCTCGTGGTGGACGCCGATTCGCTCACGGTGACGCCGGTGGACGGGGCGGCGCTGTCGTGGCGCGAGCCGGTCCGAGGCGAGCGCACGGCCGAGGTGCGTGAGCCGATCCGGCTGCGCGCCTCGGGCACGCAGCTCCTCGTCGAGCCGGTCGGGCGGGCGCGCGCCGTCCCGCTCGCCGTGCTCGGTGCGGCGGACACGCTGTGGATCGGGGACGAGCGATTCGAGGCCGGCGACGCGCCGCGCCTGCGCTGGAACGGCAGGACCTGGCGCGGGCGCTTCAAGGCGTTCCTCTCGCCGCGCGGCCGGCTGACGCTGGCGACGCGGCTCGGGCTCGAGCCCTACCTGCTCGGCGTCGTGCCGGGCGAGATCGGCGCGCTGCGCGACTCGCTGCTCGAGGCCGGCCGCGCGCAGGCGATCGCGGCGCGCAGCTACTCGCTGTTCTACCGTGGCCGGCGCGGCCCGGAGGGGTTCGACCTGTACGCGACGGTCGAGGACCAGCTCTACTCGCCCGCGGAGAGCGAACGCCCGCTCGCCACGCGCTGCGTCGAGGGGACGCGCGGCGTCGTGTGCATGTCCGGCGACAGTCCGATCCGCGCGAACTACTGCTCGACGTGCGGCGGCGTCACGGCGGACGTGTGGGAGGCCTGGCCGGCCTCCCCGCTGCCGTACCTGCTCGGCCGCGCCGACCGCGGCGTGGGGGACGGCGACCACTGCTCCAACTCGCCGCAGTACCGCTGGCGGGAGGAATGGCCTATCGCCGAGTTCGCGGCCACGCTCGCGAAGTTCGGCCCGCCGCAGGGCGTGGCGATGCCCGCGGGCGGCGTCGGCGCCGTGCAGCAGGTGGAGGTCCTCCAGCGCTCGCGATCCGGGCGCGTGTGGCGGCTGCGGGTCACGACCACGACGGGAGTCGTGGACGTGCCCGCGCACGCGCTGCGCCAGGTGCTGCGGCGCCCGGGCAACGCGAACAGCATCCTGCGCTCGAACCTGTTCAAGATCGCCGTGCGGCGCGACGCGGCGGGGCGCCCGGCCGCCGTCGTGGCGAGCGGCGCGGGCTCGGGGCACGGCGTAGGCCTGTGCCAGACCGGCGCGCTCGCGATGGCGCGCGCCGGCGCGAAGGCCGAGGCCATCCTGGCCCACTACTACTCGGGGACGTCGCTCGTGAAGCTGTGGTGAGCCGCGCGCGCCGGCCCGGGGCTTTGACACCCGGCTCGCGCGCGGGTATTTTCCGCGCCCTTGCCGCCCCGGGCCACGGTCCGCGGGCTGCCGATGCGGGGTTGTAGTTCAGTTGGTTAGAACGCCTGCCTGTCACGCAGGAGGTCGCGGGTTCGAGTCCCGTCAACCCCGCCATCACCTTCCCCCCGAAGGTGAGGCGACCCCGGCGCCACGCGCCGCCCGTTATCTCGCGCGCGGCCCGCGCACGCCCGCGACGCCCCGCGACACGCCTCCGGCCCGCCCGGCGGTGCGCCGTCCAACCCGATGTGCGCGAGCGGTTTCGGCCCGCGTCGCGAGCGCCCGGCGCGGGCAGGATTTCCGTTGACCCCCGGGGGGCCGTTCGTATACTGCGCGTGCCTTTCGAGGAAAACCCGTGCGATGAGCGCGGATAGCGTCGCCCGGCGCCAGCGGACGGTGCCCGGCGTTGCAGTGGACCGGTCTCCGATCGAGGGTGACATGAAGCGCAAGAAGGGCGAGGACGGCGAGGAATTCGACGTCTTCGACGAAGAGGCGGCGGACGGGTACGGCGACGAAGAACTCGACGACGAGGAGTCGGACCTGTACGACGATGACCTCGAGGAGGAGTTCGACGACGAGGACGCCGACTTCGACGAGGACTTCGACGAGGACGCCGACTTCGAGGAAGAAGGCGAAGACTTCGACGACCTCGTGAACGACGACGAATAGCGGCAACGACGGGGCGCCGGGCGAGAGCCCGGCGCCCTTCGCGCCGCGGGCCCGGCCGGGCGCCGCGACGCGAGGGAGAACTCGTGATGACGGGCTTCGGGCCCCACCTGCTCCTGGACGGCTACGGCTGCGACAAGGAGCGCCTGACCGACCTCAACCTCCTCTACCGCGTGCTCGAGGAACTTCCGGCGCGCATCGGCATGACGCGGATCATGCCGCCCTACGTGTTCAAGTACAGCGGCCTCAAGCCGGACGACTGGGGGCTCTCCGGGTTCGTGCTCATCGCCGAGAGCCACGTCAGCGTCCACACGTTCCCGGAGAAGAACTACGCGAGCGTGGACGTGTTCTCGGTGAAGCCGTACGACACGGAGTTCGCGGTCGAGTACCTGAAGTCCGCGTTCGGCATGGCCCGCGTCGAGATCAAGGTCTTCGACCGGGGCACCGAGTTCCCCAAGGACCTGAGCAGCGCCACCGGCGTCGTGCGCGCGCAGCGCCGCCGCGTCGGGCGCCCGGCCGCGCGGACGGGCTGAGGCGCGCCACCCCGGCGACGGCCCCGGCCGCATCCGCGGCCGGGGCCGTCGCCTTCCGGAGATCGCACATGTCGCAGGAGCCAGCCGCCGGCATCGCCTCGCGCCCGGCCGCGCGCCTCGTGCTGAGGCGGGGCGAGGACCGCCGCGTGCGCGGCGGCCACCCGTGGGTCTTCAGCAACGAGGTGGCCGCGTGGGAAGGGGCCGTCGAGGACGGCGGGCTCGCGGAGGTCGCGGACCATCGCGGGGCGTTCCTCGGCGTCGCCTACGTGAACCGCCACAGCCTCATCACCGCGCGCGTGCTGACGCGCGGCCGGGACGCGGTGGACGCCGAGTTCTTCGTGCGCCGGTTCGAGCGGGCGAAACGGCTCCGCGAGACCGCGTACCCCGGAGAGCCGTCGGTGCGCCTCGTGTACGGCGAGTCCGACCAGCTTCCCGGGCTGGTCGTGGACCGCTACGGCGACTGGCTCGCCGTGCAGGTGCTCACGCTCGGCATGGAGCGCCGCCGCGGCGAGATCCGCGAGGCGCTGGAACGCGTGTTCGCGCCCCGGGGCGCGGTCTACGCGGGCGACTCGCCGGTGCGCGCGCTCGAGGGACTGCCCCGGCTGCGCGAGACCTGGTGGGGCGAGGTGCCGGACCGCGTGCGCGTCGAGGTGGGCGGCTTCGCGCTCGACGTGGACCTCGCCGGCGGCCAGAAGACGGGGCTGTTCCTCGACCAGCGCGAGAATCGCCGGCGCGCCGAGCGCCGGGCGGCCGGGCGGCGCGCGCTCGACTGCTTCTGCTACCAGGGCGAGTGGGCGCTGCACCTGGCGCGCGGCGGCGCGACGCACGTCCTCGCCATCGACTCGAGCGAGCCCGCGCTCGCGGCCGCGGCGGCGAACGCCGAGCGTGCGGGCTTCGCGGACCGCATCACCGGCCTGCGGGGTTCGGCGTTCGACGAACTGCGCCGGCTCGAGGCGCAGGGCGAGCGCTTCGGCATCGTCGTGCTCGACCCGCCGGCGCTGGTCAAGTCCCGCCGCCACCTCGCGGCGGGCGCGCGCGCCTACCGCGAACTCAACCGGGCCGCCATGAGCCTGCTCGAGGAGGACGGCGTGCTCGTGACCTGCTCGTGCAGCCACCACCTCGACGACCCGCTCTTCCGCCAGGTGCTGCTCGAGGCCGCGCGGCTCGCGCGCCGGCCGATGCGCGTGCTCGAGTGGGCCGGCGAGGCGCCGGACCACCCGCAGCTGCTGGCGGTGCCCGAGACGCACTACCTCAAGTGCGCGGTGCTGCAGGCGCTCTGAGCGCGCCCGCGGGGGGCGCGCTCAGGCGCCGCCGCCGCCCTTCTTGAGCTCGTCCACGTAGTTGAGGCGCAGTTCGGTCAGCACCTGCGCCAGCACGCGCTGCTCGTCGGGCTCGAGGTTGCCGCGCGTGCGCGCTTCGATCGCGCCGAGCGTGTCGATCGTGTTCTTGGCCGCCTCGAGGTTGCGCTCGATCTTGCCGCTCATCGGGTTCATGAGCTTGCCGAGCGCCACCATGGCGGCCTGCTGGAGGCCCAGCACGAGCTGGAGGAAGAGCGCGGCGTCGCGCGAAGGCTGGCGGTCCGTCATCGGGGCTCTCCGGCGCCCGGCGCGTCGGCGCCGGCGCTGCGGGCGAGGCGCTTGGCCTCCTCCCAGTAGAGGTCCATCTCCTCGAGCGTGGCCTGCGACGGCGTGCGGCCGGTCGCGGCGAGGCGCTGCTCGACGTGCAGGAAGCGCGAGCGGAAGCGGTGCGCGGCCGCGCGCAACTCGCGCTCGGGGTCCACGCGCAGGTGACGCGCGAGGTTGACGACCGCGAACAGCAGGTCGCCGATCTCGTGCGCGGTCTCGGGCGTCGCGTCGCCGGAGGTGAGCGAGCGTTCGATCTCGTCGGTCTCCTCGCGGATCTTGCCGAACGGCCCGGACACGGAGGGCCAGTCGAAGCCGACGGCCGCGGCCTTCTCCTGGAGCCGGTAGGCGCCGACCAGCGCCGGCAGGCCCCTGGGCTGGTCCCCGAGCAGCGAGGCGGGCCGGTCCGCCTTCGACTTCTCGGCCTTCTTGATCTCCTGCCACTGCTTGTAGGCGGCCTCGCCGTCCGCGACCGCGGCGCCGCCGTAGACGTGCGGATGGCGGCGGACCAGCTTGTCCGCGGCGCGCTCGAGCGCCTCGGCCACGCCGATGCCGCGCTGCTCGCCGAGCAGCTCGAGGCAGAACAGCACGAGGAACCCCAGGTCGCCCAGCTCCTCGGCGGCGTGGTCGGCGTCCCCGGAGGCGATGGCCTCGACGGATTCGACCGCCTCCTCGGTGAGGTACGGCGTCATGGTCTCGAGCGTCTGCTCGCGGTCCCACGGGCAGCCGTCCGGTCCCCGCAGCCGCCGGCAGACGCCCAGCAGCCGCTCGAATGCGTCGCGCTCGCGGTCGGTCATGGGCGCGCACCTTAGCCCACCCGGGCGGCGGGCGCATCCGGGGTCAGCCGCGCCGGGCGACCTCGAGCGCCCCGCTCAGGATGGCGCGCAGCTCCGCTTCCGAGACCGGCGGGACGGCGAAGTAGTAGGGGCGCGCCGGCTGGCAGCGCGCGCGCGCGTCGAGCGAGCCGTCCTCGGAGACCACGACGAGCGGCGTCGTGCCCAGGCTGCGCCGCAGCAGCTGCAGCAGGCTGGCCTGTTCGGCGGAGACGGACGGCATGTACGAGACCACGACGTCGAACGGCGCACCCGCGGACTCGCGCAGGGCGTCGGCCAGCGACGTGCAGGGAAGCGCCTCGTAGCCGAGCGAGCGGACCGTGGCGTGGAGCGGCGTGCCGCCGTCCTCGCGGCATTCACACACGAGGATGCGCGCCGACTGGGCCCGCTGCTCGGCGGCGAGGCGGCGGCGCTTGGCGCGATCCGACGCGTGTGGAGAAGAGCCCGCGTTCGCCATGGGTCCCGACCTCTCGCTCCCGGGTGCCGCGTGAAAAGAAAGGCGCGGCGTCACGGTCCATCCTCCCCGCTCGGAAGAGACGGTTGGGGCGTCAGCTTCCGCGCGTGCACGTGAGCGCCGCGCCGAATAACGGAGCCCCTAAGGACTCCGGATCGTCTTGTTGCGGCAACCGCCGCGACCATCGAGACCGGTTGCCCGGTCGGGGCCGCCCCAGCTCGCAGGGTTCGGTTGCCGCTCGCATGCGCAACTCAGCAAGAGCCGGGCCGCAGCCGTGAGTGGGCCCGGGAGCGTGGTTTCGCGTTGAAAAGTCGGGAGGCTCGGGCGCGCGAGCGATGGGCGGAAGCCGCGGGGGGCGGACGCTCCGCTGCCAGACTGACACCCGTAACTGTCGGGCTGTCAGGGCTCTGTGGCGTGCGACTCGCGGTCGGGCTGTTCGAGTTCCTTCAGCTTGCGGTAGAGGTTCCGCTCGCTGATGCCCAGCATCCGCGCGGCGTTCTGGCGGTGCCCCTTGCAGTGGTCGAGGACGCGGCGGATGTAGCGCATCTCCAGCTCCTCCAGCGTCGGCCACTCGCCGGCGCCCGGCTCGGGCTCGAACGCCGGCGCCATGCGCACGCCCATGGGCAGGTGCTCCGGCTTGACGAGGCCGTCGTCGCAGAGGATCAGGGCGCGCTCGATCACGTTCTCGAGCTCGCGGACGTTGCCGGGCCACGAGTAGCGCTTGAGCACGTCCAGCGCCTCGGGGGAGACGCGCGTGCCCCGGCGCGGCGCCACCTGCGAGGAACGGCAGAAGTGCTCGATGAGCGCCGGCAGGTCCTCGCGCCGCTGGCGCAGCGGCGGAATGTGCAGCGGCACGACGTTGAGGCGGAAGAAGAGGTCCTCCCGGAACGTCCCGTCCTTGATCATCTGCTCGAGCGAGCGGTTCGTCGCGGCGATGACCCGGACGTCCACCGTGATGTCCGTGTTGCCGCCGAGGCGGCGGAACGTGTGGTTCTGCAGCACGCGCAGCAGCCGCACCTGAAGCCCGGGGGTCAGCTCGGCGATCTCGTCCAGGAACAGCGTGCCGTGGTTCGCGACCTCGAAGAGCCCGTGCTTGAGCGACGCGGCGCCCGTGTAGGCGCCCTTCTCGTGCCCGAACAGCTCGCTCTGCAGGAGGTTCTCGTGGAGCGCGGCGCAATCCACGACGATGAAGGGCTGGTTCGCGCGCAGGCTCTGGCGGTGCACGGCCCGGGCGACGACCTCCTTGCCGACGCCGCTCTCGCCGCGGATGAGCACGGTCGTGTCGGTGCGGGCCACGCGCGTGATGAGGTCGAACAGCTCGAGCATCTCGGTCGTGGAGCCGATGACGCCGTCCGCCGGCTGCAGGCGCTCGACCTCGCGCGTGAGCGCGGTGTTGCTGCGCACGATCTGCTGCTTCTCGCACGCCTTCTCGAGCACGGCCTCCAGCTCGGAGAGCTTGCAGGGCTTCGTGAGGAAGTCGTACGCGCCCAGCTTCATCGCGCGGATGGCCTCCTCGACGGTGCCGTAGGCCGTGAGCATGAGCACCTCGGTGGCCGGCCACTGCTCCTTGATCTCGGGCAGCAGCTCGAGCCCCGAGCCGTCCGGCATGCGCACGTCGAGGAGCACGAGGTCGAAGCTGCGGCGGCCGAGCGCGTGCCGGGCCTCGTCCAGGTTGCCGGCCCCTTCGATCTCGTAGCCGGCGCGCGAGAGCTCGCGGCCGATCAGCGTGCGGAACGAGGCCTCGTCGTCGACGAGCAGCAACGAGCGCTTAGGCACTTTCTCCTCCACTGCCCTGCACGGGCAGTTCGATCAGGAACCGGGCGCCGGCTCCCGGCGCGCTCTCGACCCGGATGACTCCGCCGTGACGGTCGACGATGCGCTGGGTGATGGACAGGCCGAGGCCGGTGCCCTGGCCGACGGGCTTGGTCGTGAAGAAGGGATCCCAGATGCGGTGCAGGTGCTCCGGGGCGATGCCCGGCCCGTCGTCCTCGACGCGGAGCTCCACGCGATCGTCCCCGAGCCGGCGCGAGGCCACGCGCAGGCGGCCGCCGTGCGACATCGCCTGCACGGCGTTCAGGCACAGGTTCATGAGCACGCCGCGCAGCGCGGATTCTCGTCCCCAGACCTGCGGCAGGTCGCCCTCGAGCTCGGCCGCCACCTCGATGTGCTGGCGCCGGGTCGCGAAGCTCAGCAGCGCGAGGGTGTCGCGCACGGCGTGGTTCAGGTCCACCCAGACGGGCCGGCTCGTGTAGGGCTGGCCGAGCAGCAGCAGCTTGTCGGTCGTGTCGCGGCAGCGACGCACGCCCTGCTCGAGCAGCCCGAGCACGTCCGCGGCGTCCTCGCGTTCGGCGGGCGGGAGTTCCACGCGTCCCAGCCAGCGCTGAAGGCTCTCGACGCCCGCGAGCACCGAAGCCAGCGGATTGTTGATTTCGTGCGCCACGCCGGCGGCGAGCATGCCGAGCGAGGCGAGGCGCTCGCTGTGGGAGAGCTGCGCCTCGAGCTTCGTGCGCTCGGTCACGTCCCGCCAGACCTCGACGATGCTCACGACCGCGCCGGAGTCGTCCACCATCGGGTTCATGGTGGCCTCCCACCGGCGCTGCTGGCCGGACGAGTCGGGGAGCACCTGGAGCGTGCGGCGGGGCTGCCGGGAGTCCTTCACCTCGCAGGCGAGGCAGCGGTTGTGCGGGGACGGGCCGTTCGAGTGGCATTTGCCAGCGAGCGGGCAGACGAGGCCCGCCAGCTCGCGTCCGTCCGCCCCGAACGTCTCGGTGAACCGCCGGTTCGCGGCCACGACCTGCCCGCCCGTGTCCACGACGACCACCGCGTCGCTGATGGCGTCCAGCAACTGGGGCAGGGTCTCGCCCAGGGCGGCGAGGTCGAGCACGGGCCGGGAAACGGGCCCGCGGGAGGTCGCGAGGTCGGTCGGATCGGGTGGGAGGATGGTCATGGATGCCCCCTGGCCCCCGGGGGGGCGTGCGGGGCCCAGAGTGACACAGCCTGCCGGGGGCTGTCACGGCGCGGCCGATTGCACGCGCCCCGCTCCGCTGTCTATTGTGCGCGGCTCGACGCCGCGCCCCCCCGGCGCGGGGCCCGAACCGGAGAACCGCCGATGCCGATGCCCGTTTCCACCTGGGTGGAAGTCGACCTCGACCGCTTCGCGGACAACCTGCGGGCGATCCGGGGCGAGGTGGGCGAACGCTGCGAGTTGCTGCTGGTCGCGAAGGCCGACGCCTACGGCCACGGGGCGCGCGAGATGGCCGCGGCCGCCGAGGCCGAGGGCGTCTCGCAGCTCGGGGTGGCGACCCTGCACGAGGGGCTGCAGCTGCGGCTCGCGGGCTGCACCCTGCCGATCGTTTGCCTCTCGCCGCTGCTGACCGCCGAGATCGATGACGCCGTCGCGCACGGGATCGACCCGACGGTCGCCGACGACGAGTTCGCGCGCGAGCTCTCGGCCGCGGCGCAGCGCGCCCGGCGGCCGGTGCGCTTCCACGTCGAGATCGACACCGGCATGGGGCGGATCGGCGTGCGCGAGGACCAGGCGGAGGATTTCGTCGCGCGCGTCGCGGCCCTGCCCGGCCTGCGCCTCGCCAGCGTCTACACCCACTTCCCGGACGCCGATGCGGAGGACCTCGCGTTCGCGCGCGGCCAGGTGGAGCGCTTCGGCGCGATCGTCGGGCGGCTGGGCGCGCGCGGGCTGCGGCCGCCGCGCGTCCACGCCTCCAACAGCGCCGCCACGATGAACCTCCCGGAGGCGCGGCTCGACCTCGTGCGCGTCGGGCTCGTCGCCTACGGCGTGCACCCGCCGCGCGACCTCGCGAAGCTGGCGCTGCGCCCGGTGATGTCGCTGCGGAGCCGGCTCGTGCAGGTGCGCGACCTGCCGGCCGGCGTGCCCATCAGCTACGGGCGCTCGTTCGTCACGCCGAGGCCCAGCCGCATCGGCGTCGTGCCCGTGGGCTACGGGCACGGCTACTCGTGGCTGCTCTCGAACCGCGGCCGGATGCTCGTGCGGGGCCGGCGCGCGCCGATCGTCGGCCGCGTGACGATGGACCTCACGATGATCGACCTCACGGACGTGCCCGGCGTGGAGCCCGGCGACGAGGTCGTGCTGTTCGGCGAGCAGGACGGCGCCGCGCTGCCGGTCGAGGAGATCGCGGCGTGGAGCGAGACGCTCGCGTACGAGATCATGTGCACGATCGGCAAGCGCGTCGCCCGCCTCTACCGCCGGGGCGGCCGCGTCGTCCGCGTCACCACGCTCGTGGGCGAACGTCCCGAGTGGACGGCCGCCGCCGACGACTACCTGCGCCAGCGCGAGTGCGCGGCGGAGAGGACTTCCTGACGATGCGCGTCTTCCTCGTCATCCTGGACGGCGTGGGGATCGGAGAACTGCCCGACGCGGACCGCTACGGGGACCGCGGGGCGAACACGCTGGGGCACGTCGCGGAGCACGCGGGGGGCCTGCGCTTGCCGGTGCTCGAGTCGCTCGGGCTCGGGCGGCTGGCGCCGGTGGCCGGAGTCCGTCCGGTCGCGGACCCCCGCGGCGCGCGTGCGCGTCTCGCCGAGAAGTCCCCGGGCAAGGACAGCACGACCGGGCACTGGGAGATGATGGGCCTCGTGCTCGAGCGCCCGTTCCCGACCTATCCGGACGGCTTCCCGGTGCGGCTGCTCGACCGCTGGTCGGAGCGCGCCGGTCGCGGCTGGCTGGGCAACGTCGCGGCCTCCGGCACCGAGATCATCGCCCGGCTGGGCGCGCAGCACCGCGACACCGGGCGCTACATCGTCTACACGTCGGCCGACTCGGTGTTCCAGGTGGCCGCGCACGAATCCGTCGTGCCGCTCGAGGAGCTGTACGCGGCCTGCCGCACGGCCCGCGAGATGCTGACGGGCGAACACGCGGTCGGGCGCGTCATCGCGCGGCCGTTCACGGGCGGCGAGGGCGCGTGGACGCGCACGGCCAACCGCAGGGACTTTTCGCTGGAGCCGTTCCAGGCGACCGTGCTCGACCGGCTGACCGAGCGCGGGACGCGCGTCGTCACCGTGGGCAAGGTGGACGACCTCTTCGCGGGCCGCGGCGTGAGCGACGCGATCCACACGACGAGCAACGCCGAGGGCCAGGAGGTGCTGCTCGACCTCGCGAAGCGGCCGGGCGAGGGGCTGGTGTTCGCGAACCTGGTGGACTTCGACACGCAGTACGGCCACCGCAACGACCCGGCCGGGTTCGCGCGGGCGCTCGAGTCGTTCGACGACGCGCTGGGCCGGATGCTCGGCCGGCTGCGCGAGGACGAGATGGTGTGGGTGACGGCCGATCACGGCAACGACCCCACGACGCCGGGAACCGACCACACGCGGGAATACACGCCGTTCCTCGCGGCCGGCCGGCGCGTGCGCGCGGGCGCCGACCTCGGCACGCGGTCGACGTTCGCCGACCTCGGTGCGACACTGTCGGAGTTGTTCGGCCTCGCGCCGTCCCGTCACGGCGCGAGCTTTCTCGAGGAGCTGCGCGCGTGACACCCCGCGAACTGATGGCCGAGGCCGAGAAGGCCCGCAAGACGTCGTACTCGCCCTACTCGCGATTCGCGGTCGGCGCCGCGCTGCTGACGCGGTCCGGGCGGGTCGTGCACGGCTGCAACGTCGAGAACTCGTCCTTCGGGCTCGCGTGCTGCGCCGAGCGCACGGCGGTGTTCAAGGCGGTGAGCGAGGGCGAGCGCGAGTTCGACGCGATCGCGGTCACCGCCGGCGCGCGGCGAGGGGCCGCCCCGTGCGGGGCCTGCCGCCAGGTGCTGCACGAGTTCGCCCCGGACCTCTGGGTCTACTTCCGGGGCCCGAAGGGCGCGGTCGTGCGCCGCCGGCTCCGCGCCCTGCTGGCCGATGCGTTCCGCTTCCCGGAGCGGAGGCCGCGCGCATGAGCCGCGATCGCGAGCAGCTCGTCGAACTGATCACGCGCCAGGTGCTTCAGGCGCTGGCGGCCCCCGCCGCCGGGGCGCCGGCGGCCCGCGCCGCGTCGCCCGCCCCGACGCTCGCGCCCGGCGCGGTCGCGCACGACCCGGCGTCGTGCGAGCGCTGCCGCAACTGGGGCGTGGCCGGAGTGCGCGACCCGGCCGAGACCCGCGTCCTCGCCGAGGCGGGCGCCTCGCGCGTCGTCGCGACCATGGGCTACTGCCCCGCGTCGGACGGGCTCGCGTCGCTGATCGACCACACGCTGCTCAAGCCCGACGCCACGCGCGAGGAGATCGAGCAGTTGTGCCGCGAGGCCGCCCAGTTCTGCTTCGCCTCCGTGTGCGTGAACCCCAACTGGGTCGCGCTGTGCCGGGAGCGGCTGCGGGGCTCGGGGGTGAAGGTGTGCACCGTGATCGGCTTCCCGCTCGGCGCGCACCTGCCCGACACGAAGGCGTACGAGACCCGGCGGGCGATCGAGCAGGGCGCCGAGGAGGTGGACATGGTGCTCAACATCGGGGCGCTCAAGTCGCGCGACTACGCGCTCGTCGAGCAGGACATCCACGGGGTCGTGCAGTCGGCCGGAAAGGACACGGTGGTCAAGGTGATCCTCGAGACCGCCCTGCTCACGCGCGACGAGAAGATCATGGGCTGCACGCTCGCGAAGGCGGCGGGCGCCGACTACGTGAAGACGTCCACGGGTTTCGGCGGGGGCGGCGCGACCGTCGAGGACGTGCAACTCATGCGCGAGACCGTCGGTCCCGAGATGGGCGTCAAGGCCTCGGGAGGCGTGCGGACGAAGGAGGACGCCGAGAAGATGGTGGCCGCGGGCGCGACGCGCCTCGGGGCCTCGGCGGGCGTCAAGATCGTCCGCGGAGAGGCCGCGGCGGGAAAGGGCTACTGAAGGCGTGAGCGACCCCCGCGAGTTCATCCGCACCAAGCGCGACCGCCGCACGCACGAGCCCGGCGCCGTGCGCGATTTCATCGCGGCCTACCGGCGCGGCGAGGTGCAGGACTACCAGATGAGCGCCTGGCTGATGGCCGCGTTCCTCAACGGCCTCGACGCGGCCGAGACGGACGCGCTGACGCAGTCGCTGCTCCGTTCGGGCCGGGTGTTCGACTGGAGCGCGCTCGGCCGGCCGGCCGCGGACAAGCACTCCACGGGCGGGGTGGGCGACAAGATCTCGCTCATGCTGGCGCCGCTCGTGGCGGCGTGCGGCGTGCTCGTGCCGATGGTGTCCGGGCGCGGGCTCGGCCACACGGGCGGGACGCTCGACAAGCTGGAGTCCATCCCCGGGTTCCGGACGACGCTCGAGCCGGACGTGATGCGGGCGCAACTCGACCGGATCGGCGTCGTGATGGTCGGGCAGGGCCCCGACCTGGCGCCCGCGGACGGCCTGCTCTACGCGCTCCGCGACGTGACCTCCACCGTCGAGTTCGAGCCGTTCATCGTCTCGAGCATCGTGAGCAAGAAGATCGCGGAGGGCGCGCGCGCGATCGTCTACGACGTGAAGTGCGGCAGCGGCGCCTTCATGAAGACGCGCGAGACCGCGCGGAGCCTCGGCTCGCGCCTCGTCGCGACCTCGAGGTCGCTCGGCGCCGAGGCCTCCGCGCTGGTCACCGACATGAGCTGGCCGCTCGGCGGAGCGGTCGGGAACGCGCTCGAGGTCGCCGAGGCCTGCGAGACGCTGCGCGGCGGCGGTCCCGCCGACACACGCGCGCTCACGCTGGAGCTGGCGGCCGAGATGCTCCGGCTCGCCGGGGCGGAGCCCGATCGCCCGGCCGCGCTCGCGCGCGCCGCGCGCACCCTCGACTCGGGCGCGGCGTGGGAACGCTTCCTGGAGATGGTCCTCGCCCAGGGCGGAGAGCCCGCGGCGCTCGAGGCCCCGGCGCGGCTGCACCCGGCCCCGGTCGTCTCCATCGTGCCGAGCCCGGCCGACGGGGTCCTCGAGGGTTGCGACTGCTTCGGGATCGGCGAGCTGGTCGTCTCGCTCGGAGGGGGGCGGCGGGCGAAGGAGGACGCGATCGACCCGCGCGTCGGACTGGTCGTGCTGCGTCGCCCCGGGGACGCGGTGCGGCGCGGCGAGCCGCTCGCCGAACTGCACCTCGCGGGCCCGGACGAGGCCGCGGTGGAACGGGCGGCGGGCTGCTTCCGCATCGCGGACGCCGCGCCGCCGGCCGGGCCCCTCGTGCTGGAGCGCATCGGCTGACCGCGCGGCCGCGCCGCCGCGCGTCCCGTCAGCGCGTGTGGATGCGCTCGCGCTCCCGGTTGCGCTCGGTGCGGTCGAGCTTGCGCACGTCGGTGGGGGGTGCCGGATGCGCTTCGCCGCCCGGCGGCTGCAGCGGGCGCCCCGGGTGCGACGTGCAGTACTCGCTCGGCTCCGAGCCCTCCGCGAAGATCTCGGTGGTCGTGTTCGGGCAGGCATCCGTGGCCAGCATGCCGGATTCGGCGCAGACCAGGCGGGGCAGCGTTCCGGCCGGGGTCGGGAAGTTCTCGACCGGCAGGCCGCGGGTCGCCCCGATCATGAAGTCGGTCCAGATCGGAAGGGCCGCCCGCCCGCCCGTCATGCCCGGCCCGATGACCTTCTTCTCGTCGTAGCCGACCCAGACGCCGCACACGAGGCCGGGCGTGTAGCCGGCGAACCAGGCGTCCATGTACTCGTCCATCGTGCCCGTCTTGCCGGCGGCCGGCAGCGTGAATCCACGGGCCCGCGCGGGGTACCCGGTGCCGTGGTCCATGACGCTCTGCAGCATGGAGGTCATGGTCGCGGCCGTGCCCTCCGAGAGGACCTCGAACGGCCTCGGCGCGTTGCGCTCGAGGACGTTCCCGGCGCGGTCCTCGACCTTGAGGATGAACATCGGCTCGTTGCGCACGCCCCGGTTCGCGAGCACGGCGTAGCCCGAGGTCAGCTCCATCAGCGTCACCTCGCTGCTGCCCAGCGCCAGCGAGAGGTTCTGCCCGATCGGGCTCTTGATGCCCATGCGACGGGCGTAGGAAGCGACCAGCGAAACCCCGACCTTGCGCAGCAGCTTGATGGCCGGAATGTTGATGGACTGCTGGAGCGCGTAGCGGAGCGTGACCGGGCCGCGGAACGTCCGGTCGTAGTTGCCGGGCTGGTAAGGCTTGCCGTCCCCGCCGGGGAAGGACACGGGCTCGTCCACGATGATGTCCGTGGGCTTGAAGCCGTTGTCCATCGCGGCCGTGTAGACGAACGGCTTGAACGCCGAGCCGGGCTGCCGGCGCGCCTGCGTCGCACGGTTGAAGTTGCTGTGGTTCCAGTCGCGCCCGCCGACGAGCGCGCGCACGTAGCCGTTCCGCGGGTCGAGCGCCACGAGCGCGCCCTGCAGGTACGGCGTCCGCCCTCCGCCGCCGCTGCTCGCGACCGCCGCGGTGTACGCGGCGCGCGTGTTGCGCGGCCGGAGCTCCGCCTCGAGGGACTCCATCTGCTTTTCGAGCGAGCGCTCGGCGAGCTGCTGCAGGTCCATGTCCAGCGTCGTGTAGACGCGCAGGCCGCCCTCGTACACGGAGTTGGACCCGTACTTCTCGTCGAGGTGCAGGCGCACCATCTCCACGAAGTAGGGCGCCCGGTCGTTCTGGTAGCGCACCGGCGTCACCCCGAGCGGGGCCTGCATGGCGTTGTCGAACTCGACCTGCGAGACGGCCTTCGTCACGAGCATGTTGCGAAGGACCTTCGAGCGCCGGGCCAGCGCCCCCTTCGGCTGCCGCCGGGGGGAATAGAGGCTCGGGTTCGCGGGGATGCCGGCCAGCAGCGCGCACTCGGCCAGGGACAGGTCCGAGAGCGGCCGGCCGAAGAACGTCTTGGCCGCGGCCTCGACCCCGTAGGCGCCCTCCCCGAAGTAGATCTGGTTGAAGTACATCTCCAGAATCTGCTCCTTCGAGTAGTTGCGCTCGAGCTCGATCGCGAGGGCGACCTCCTTCAGCTTCCGCGTGAAGGTGCGCTCGTGGGTGAGGAAGAGATTGCGCGCGAGCTGCTGCGTGATCGTGCTTCCGCCCTGGGCCCGGCGCCGATGCATCAGGTCCGTGACCGCCGCGCGCGCGATGCCCCAGAGATCGATGCCCCAGTGCGTGAAGAAGCTCCGGTCCTCCGTGGAGAGCGTCGCGTTCACGAGGTTCCGGGGAATGCTCCGGAGGGGAACGGGCGAGCGGTTCTCGCGGTAGAACTCGTGGAGCACGCGCCCGCGCACGTCGAAGACGAGCGTCTTGACCGGGGCCTTGACCGAGGCGACCTGTTCCGGCGTGGGCAGGTCGCGGCGCAGCCACTGGACCAGCCCGAAGACCGCGCCGGCGGACCCGAACACGACGACGACGACGACGGACAGGAAGAGCTTCCAGGGAAAGCGCCTCGCGGCGCTCACGGCGGGATGGGACATGGCGGGGTGGGCGACTCCTTTCGCGCGGCCAGCGTAGGGGGGCACCGAGGCGGCGGGCAAGCGCGATCCGGGCGCC
>CAZUEM010000036.1:0-26114 GCA_964619155.1 uncultured bacterium | reverse complement strand
CCGCCGCCGCCGCGCCCGCGCCGGGCGCGTTCTCGGCCGCCACGCTCGAGCGCGCCCGCGCGGCGCGCGACGCGGGCCTGCGCGACGACGTCGCGTACGACGCGCTGCGGCGGCTGTGCACCGAGGTGGGCCCGCGCCTCGCGGGCTCGGAGGGCGACGGCCGGGCGATCGCGTGGGGGCTCGAGACGATGCGGCGCCTCGGCTTCGCGAACGTGCGCGCCGAGTCGGTCACGGTGCCGCGCTGGGAGCGCGGCGCGTGCCGGGTCGAGATCACCTCGCCCTGGCCGCAACCGCTCGTCGCGGTCGCGCTCGGCGGCAGCGTCGCGACGCCGCCCGGCGGGGTCGAGGCCGAGGTGGTGGCCGCGGGCTCGCTCGACGACCTGAAGGCGCTCGGCGAGGAGCGCGTGCGCGGCAGGATCGTGTTCTTTCGCGGCCGCATGGAGCGGGCCCGCACCGGCATGGGCTACGGATCGGCCGTCGGCCCGCGCGGCCGGGGCGCGGCCGAAGCGGCGAAGCTCGGCGCCGTCGGCGTCGTGATCCGTTCGGTCGGCACCGACTCGAACCGCGACCCGCACACCGGCGCGATGCGCTACGACTCGACGGGCGCGCGCATCGCGGCGCTCTCGCTCTCGGCGCCCGACGCCGACCTGCTCGACCGCCAGCTCGAGAGCGGGCGGCCCGTGCGGCTGCGCATGGTCAACACCTCGCGGCATCTCGGCGAGGCGCGCTCGGCCAACGTGATCGGCGAGATCCCCGGCCGCGGGCCCTCGCCCGGCATCGTGGTCGCGGGCGGCCACCTCGACTCCTGGGACCTCGGGCAGGGGGCGCACGACGACGGCGCCGGCTGCGTCACGATGATCGCGGCCGCGAAGCTCGCCGCCGCCCGGGGCCCGCTCCGCCACACGATCCGGGTGGTGCTGTGGGCGAACGAGGAGTTCGGGCTCTCGGGCGCGCGCGAGTACGCGCGCCGGCACGAGGCCGAGCTGGACCGCCACGTGGTGGCGATGGAGTCCGACCTCGGCGCGTTCGACGTCTGGGGCCTCGAGACCGGCTTCGGCCCGGGCCGCGAGTCGCTGGTCGGACCCATCCGCTCGGTGCTGGCGCCGATCGGCTCGGAGTACTCCGGCAACGGCTCGCGCGGCGGCGCCGACACCGGCCCGCTGATCGCGCGCGGCGTGCCGGCGCTGCAGCTCGCGACGGACGCGGGCCCCTACTTCGACCTGCATCACTCGGCCAACGACACGTTCGACAAGGTGGACGTGGCGCTGCTGCGCGAGAACGTCGCGGGCTACGCCGCGCTCATGGTGCTGGCGGCGAGCGGCGACGCCGACTTCGGACGGCTGCCGGCGACCGGGCCGAAGCGCTGAACGCGCGGCCCGGCGGCGCGGCCGGCACGCGCGCCGCCGCGCGCTCACGCGCCGGGGTAGGGCAGGCGCTCGCCGCGGGCGCGGCGGATCGCGACCGAGACGTGCTCCGGGCGCAGGTCGAGCAGGTTGCCGAGCCGCCGCGCGAGCAGCGTCTCGTGCGCGGTCACCTGGCCGTCGGCGAAGACCACGCGCCAGACCGACTCGGCGAGCGCGAGGCGCTCGCGCTCGTCGTGGTGCCGGACGAGCAGGGCGGTGAAGCCGTGCAGGTCGATGGCCTCCCGCCGGGCGCGCTCGGCCCTCGCGAGGACCTCCTCGACCGCCGCGGCGTCGAGCCCGAAGTGCTTCGCGAGCCCCTGCGCGATGGCGGCGTGCTCGAAGGCGTGCACCTCGTCGTCGGCGTTCGCCGACTCGAGCAGCAGCGCCGCCGCCGCGACCTCGACGCTGACGTCGCCGCGGCCGTCGTCTTCTCCGCCTCCGCCCATCAGGTTCCGCAAGCCTCTCGGCATCCGTCCTCCGTCCCCGGCCACGCGTGATTCGTCGTTCCTCCCCGAGGGGAGGGCGGCTACCCTACCGCACGCCGCCGCCCGCGGCCGAATGGCGCCCCGGGCGCGGGGTCCACGACGTCCCGGCCACGCCGGGGCGCAAACGGAGGTGCGGATGATCCCTCTCGCGTCGTTGTGGCTGCCCGTCGTCCTGTCCGCGGTGTTCGTCTTCCTGCTCAGCTGGGTGCTGCACACGGTGCTTCCCTGGCACCGGGGCGACTGGAAGAAGCTGCCCGCCGAGGACGAGGTGATGGAAGCGCTGCGGAAGTTCGCGATCCCGCCCGGCGACTACATGACGCCCTGCGGCGGCGGCATGGAATCCATGAAGGACCCGAAGTTCCTCGAGAAGTTCAAGGCCGGCCCGGTCATGCTCGTGACGGTGATGAGGCCGGGCGTGATGAACATGGGCTCGAGCCTGGGCCAGTGGTTCGCCTTCTGCCTCGTGGTCAGCGTGTTCGCGGCCTACGTCGCCGGCCGCGCGCTGGAGCCGGGCGCCCACTACCTCGCGGTGTTCCGGTTCGCCGGGGTGACCGCGTTCGCGGGCTACGCGCTCGCGCAGGCGCAGGACTCCATCTGGCACCAGCGGAACTGGGGCACGACGCTGCGCACGATGGCGGACGGGCTGCTCTACGGCCTCGTCACCGCCGGCACGTTCGGCTGGCTCTGGCCGAAGTGACGCGAAGGGCCGCGGGGCCGGCTCGCACCGGACCCGCGGCCCCGTTCGCCCCGCCGCCTCAGGCCTTCGCGGCGGCCCGCGGCCGCAGCCCGGCCTTCTCGATGCACGCCTCGATGCGGGCCACCGTCTGCTCGATGTCGGCGTCGAGGCCGATCGAGAAGCGGATGAGGCCCTCCGAGATGCCCGCCTTCTCGCGCTCCTCGGCCGGGATCTCGCTCGAGGTGCTGTGCCCCGGCATGCTGAAGAGCGTCTTGAAGTAGCCGAGGCTCACCGCCAGGTAGCCGACCTTGGCGTCCTGCATGAGCTGCATGAGCCGGGCCGCGGTCCGCGCGTCGCCGGCGTCGAGCGTCATCATGCCGCCCCAGCCGTAGCCGTCGTTGGCGAGCTTCGCGAGCAGCCCGTGGTGCGGGTGCGACGGCAGCCCGGGGTAGTGGACCTCGAAGCCGAGCGACTCGAGCCGGCGGGCGACGTGCAGGGCGTTCGCGCTGTGCTTGCGCATCCGCACGTGCAGGCTGTGCAGGTTCTTGAGGATGCTGGCGGCGCGGAAGCTGTCGAGCACCGGCCCGAGCAGCATGCTGGTGCCGCTGTTCACGTCGTTGAGCTTCGCGACGAAGTCGTGGCTCGAGACGACGCAGCCCGCGACGCAGTCGCTGGTGCCGTTGATGAACTTGGTCATCGAGTGGACGACCGCGTCGGCGCCGAGGCGGAGCGGCGAGAGGATCATCGGGCTGAAGGTGTTGTCCACGACCAGCGCCGCGCCGCGCTCCCGCGCGATCGCGGCCAGCGCCGGCACGTCCGCGACCTCGAGCAGCGGGTTGCTCACCGACTCGGCGTAGATCACCCGGGTGCGCGCCGTCATCGCCCCGCGCACGGCCGCCGGGCTCGTCATGTCCACGAAGCGCGCGGTGACGCCGAAGCGCGGCAGCAGGTTCTTGAGCAGCGCGTACGTGCCGCCGTAGATGTTGCGGCCGCAGACGATCTCGTCGCCCTGCGAGCACAGCGCCAGCAGCGTCGTGCTGATCGCGCCCATCCCCGAGGCCATCACCTGCGCGGATTCGCCGTCCTCCATGCGCGCGAGCGCCTCGGCGAGGAACTTGTTCGTGGGGTTCCAGTGCCGGGAGTACAGGAAGCAGCCCTCGATCTCGTGCTCGAAGGCCTCCTCCATCTTCTCCTGCGTGAGGAACGTGTACGTGGACGAGTCGGTGATGGACGGGTTCACGTCGCCGAACTCGCCGAAGACCAGGTAGTCCTGGACGCGGGAGGCGGGATCGAACGCCATGACGACCTCCGGGAAGGGTGGAACTCGTGAACGGCGGTTCTCGGCGCGGAGGAGGACGTCCCGAAGGGACCATGCCGACGCGCGGCCGTCAACGCGGCGGGGAACGCCGCGGGGGCGTCAGCGGACGGCGGCGGAGTCCGCGGGCGCGGCGGCGCGGCGCACGAAGCGCCGCACGTAGAGCGGCGCGTTGTACGAGCGCCAGACGCGGAACTCGGCCAGTTCGCGGCCCTCGGCGGCGACGGCCTCGGTGCGGCGCGCCAGTTCGCGGCGGCCGTCGGTGCCGGCGCTGCGCACGATGGTCCAGACCTCGTCGAAGTCACGGCTCGTGGCCCGCGCGAGCGCCTCGGTCTCGTCGAGCTGGCGCGCGGTGAACGTGGCCGAGAACGCCTGCTCGGGGTGCCGCACCTCGACGTAGCCGAGGCCGGAGCGCCCGTCGCGCAGGTAGTAGGCGATCGGGTCCACGTCGAACGGGACGAGGATGGTCGTGCGGCCGGGCGGCGCGGTCGCGCGAATGTGGGCGGTCACCTCGCGCCACGGCTCCTTGGTCCAGTCGCGGGCGTAGCGCACCAGCCCCATCACCGAGAAGGCGACGAGGGCGGTGACGAGCGCGACGCGCGCGGGCGCCGCGCGCAGCGACGCGATCCCGAGCGCGAACAGCACCATGAACCAGGGGCCGAGGAACACGAAGTAGCGGGGGATCAGCAGCGACTGGCCGACGATCGAGACGGCGATCACCGCGAGCAGCGGCGCCAGCCATGCGATCCACGACAGGCGCGCCAGCACCCCGCGCGGGCCGCGCACGCGCAGCAGCGGCAGCGTCAGCGCGAGGGCGAGCAGGGGCGGGATCGTGAGCAGCGCGTAGGCCAGCGCCTTGGGCATGAACTCGGCGAGCCCGGGGTCGATCGAGTTGCGCGGCGCGCCGGCCAGCGGGAACGGCGTCAGGGCCGCGCCGCGGACGATGTTGAACACCGCGTGCGGCGAGGCTTCGGGGATGTACCAGTGCGATTGCCCGAGGTGCTCGGCCATCTTGTGGCTGTAGACGAACCACGGCAGGTAGAGGAGGCCGGCGGCCGCCATGGCGCTGGCCCAGGGCCAGAAGCGGCGGCGGCCCGTCGGCGTCAGGACGGCGTACAGCCCCTGCGCCCCGGCGGCGAGCGCGGCGATGCTCTGGGTCCACAGCCCGGCGGCGGTGAGCAGCACGAGCGGCAGCCAGCGCTGCGGGCCCGGCTTCTGCAGGAGACGCGCGTACACGTAGGTGGAGGCGACCATGAACATCGCCACCGGGACGTAGGTGCGCGCCTCCTGCCCGTACATGAGCTGGAACGGCGAGATCGCGCACAGCAGCGCCGCCAGCGTCGCCGCCCCGCGCGGCAGCGCGAGCCGCGCCAGCCGGTAGGTCAGCCACACCAGGACGATCGAGGCGAGGGCGGGGTAGAGCCGCAGGTGGAACTCGTCGTCGCGGATCTTCAGGAACGCCTGGGTGACGAAGTAGAAGAACGGCGGGCTCGCGTCGCGGTAGACGCAGCGGTGGAGCAGCTCGGTGACGGGCAGCGTCGAGGCCGTCCACGTCGAGCCCTCGTCGGTCCACAGCGGCCGCGAGCCCAGGCCCGCGAGGCGCAGCGCCGCGGCCAGGACCATCACGCCGGCCGGCCCGATCTGCGACCGCCAGCCCGGGCGGTCCTCGAAGGGCACGGCCGCGTTCACCGGCTCTCCCGCAGCGCGTCCACGATCCGGTGCGCGGCGCGCCCGTCGCCGAACGGGTTCGGCCAGCCGCCGTCGCGGCCGAGCATCGTGCGCGCGCCCTCGACGATGGCGTCCGCCGCGGCGCCCACGAGCACGTTCGCGCCCACCTGCACGGACTCGGGCCGCTCGGTGTTGTCGCGCAGCGTCACGCACGGCACGCCGAGGCAGCAGGCCTCCTCCTGCAGGCCGCCCGAATCGGTGAGCGTCAGCGCCGCCTGCGCGTGCAGTCCGAGGAAGTCCAGGTAGGGCAGCGGCGGCAGCGCGCGCACGCCCGGCCCCCAGGCCAGCCCGAGCTCGGCGAGGCGCCGCGTGGTGCGCGGGTGCACGGCGCACAGCACCTCGAGCCCGGTCGCGGCCGCGGCCTCCGACAGCCCGCGCACGATGCCGCGCAGGCGCTCCTCGTGGTCGGTGTTCTCGGCGCGGTGCACGGTCGCGACCGCGTAGCGCTTCGGCGCCACGCCGAAGCGCGCGGCCGCGCCGGTCGCCTCGGCGCGCGGGCGCTGGCGCAGCAGTTCGTCCACGACGGTGTTGCCGGTGACGCGGATGCGCGACTCCGCGACGGCCTCGCCGAGCAGGATGCCCTTCGAGTGCTCCGTCGGGGCGTAGAGGTGGTCGGAGAGGTGGTCGGTGAGGATGCGGTTGATCTCCTCCGGCATGGCGCGGTCGTACGAACGCAGCCCCGCCTCGACGTGCCCGACCTTGAGGCCCAGCTTCTGCCCGGCGAGCGCCGCGGCGAGCACCGAGTTCGTGTCGCCCTCGACCAGCACCCAGTCGGGCTTCTCGCGCTCGAAGATCGGCGCGATGCCGCCGACGATGGCGCCGATCTGGTAGGCCTGCGTGCCCGAGCCCACCGAGAGGTTCGCGTGCGGCACCGGCAGCCCCAGCTCCTCGAAGAACACGCCGTCCATCTCGTACGAGTAGTGCTGGCCGGTGTGGAGCAGCAGGTACGGCACGGCGCGCTCGGCGCAGGCGCGCACGAGCGGGGCCATCTTGATGATCTCGGGCCGCGTGCCGACGACGATCGCGACCTTCATCGGCCGCCCTTCGCGGCCGCCTCGAGCGCGGCGACGCGCCCGGGCGTGTACTTCGTCATGCGCTCCCAGCGGCGGCGGACGAGCAGCGTCAGCGTCGAGCGGATGGTGCGCAGGATCTTCATCTTGCTCTGCCCCACGCGTCCGCCGTAATCGAGCACGAAGCCCATCTCGCTCACCTTCATGCCGAGCGGCGCGAGCCGCAGGAGCAGGTCCATCACGGCCTCGAAACCGCGGGCGGTGCACAGCGAATCGCCGTACACGGCGCGCGCCCGGCGCAGGAGCGGGATGCGGTAGGCGCGGAAGCAGCACGTGTAGTCGCGCACGCCCGGGATGGGGTAGAGGGACTGGAACAGCACGCTCGCCACGTCGCTCAGCGCGCGGCGGTGGTTCGGCACGCCGTGCACCTCGGCGCCCGCGCGGTAGCGCGAGGCGATGGACAGGTCGGCGCCGTCGCGCACGCGCTTCACGAGTTCGGGGATGAGCGCCGGCGGGTGGGTGTTGTCGGCGTCGAGGGTGACCAGCACGTCGTTCTCGGCGGCGCGGTCGAGCACCCAGTAGATGCCGGTGCGCAGCCCCGCGCCGAGGCCGCGGTTCACCTCGTGCGAGAGCACCTCGAGCTTCAGTTCGCCGCCGCTCTCGGCGACGGCCGCGTGCGCCTCGGCGACCGTGCGGTCGGTCGAGCCGTCGTCCACCAGCACGGCCGTGACGTCCCCGCCGCGCCCGCGGTAGGCCTGCCAGAGCGCCAGCAGCGTCGGGCGGATGACCTTCTCCTCGTTCCACGCCGGGAAGATGACCCAGATCACGCGCGCGCTCCCGCCGCCGCCCGGGCGGCCGTTTCCTCGAGCAGGCGCGGCATCATGCCCTGCACGACGCCGCAGCACGAGTTCCACGAGTTGACGAGCGGATAGACCTGCGCGGTGCAGGCGAGGTAGAGCCGCCCCGGGATGACGCTGGTGGGCGGCACGCGCTGCGCGTAGCCGGTCGTCCAGATGGGCTCCACGAACGGCGCCCGGAAGACGTGCGTCTCCTGCACGCTCGCGGCGGCGCCCGGGAACAGCGCCTCGAGGTCGGTGCGGTAGCGCGCGAGCAGTTCGGCGTCGGGCAGCCGGTAGAGCTCGCTGTCGCGGTGCGTGTAGTTGACGAGGTAGTTGACGTGCAGGCCGTGCGTGCGCTCGAGCGGCACGAGGTTCGACATCTCGATCACGCCCTGCGCGGTCGCGCCGCTGTCCACCCACGGCATCCAGTAGTAGTTCGTGAGCGGCTTCGAGGTCAGGAAGAGCGCGCTGACCACGCCCTGGTAGTCGAGCTGCAGGTCCGAGATCGCGGACGGCAACGGCAGGCCGCGCGTCATGCGCTGGAACTGTCCGAGCGGCGAGGTGCAGACCACGAAGTCGAACGACTCGGGGCCGGAGCCCTCGATCGCCAGCGACATGCGCGGGCCGTCCTCGGCGATCGCGCCGACCCGGGTGCGCAGGCGGATCGAGGCGCCCCGCGCGCGCAGCTTCTCGGCGATGCCGTCCACCAGCGAACGGTAGCCGCGGCGCAGGCAGCCCTTGCGCTCGGGGCCCTTCGTCTTCTCGCGGTTCATGCGGCTCGACAGCCACAGCGCCGGCAGCGCCGCGTAGTGGTCGCCGATCTTGGCGGCGAGCAGCGGCTTCCAGAGCACCTCGAAGCAGCGGTCGCCGACCATGCCGCGCACCCACGCCTCGGCGGTGATGCCGTCGAGGTGGTGCGCCGGGCCGCCGAAGCGCGCGCGCAGGCTCATGAGCCCCATGCGCAGGCGCTCGACCATCGTCAGCGGCCCGAACGAGAGCAGGTCGCGCGGCGTGTTGAGGGGCCAGATGCGCCGCTGGTACATGAACCCCATGAGGGTCTCGCGCCACAGCAGGTCGTCCGCGAGCCCGGCCTCGGCCACCACCGGCAGCAGGAACTCGTCGTCCGGCAGCATGCAGTGGTAGAAGCGTTCGAGGTGCGTGTCCCGCCAGGGGAACGAGACGCCGAGGCCGCCGAGGTCGTCGTCGCCCTCGAAGAGCGTGACCTGGTGGCCCCGCGCGGTGAGCGCGAGCGCGGTCGCGAGGCCGGTGATGCCGCCGCCGATGACTGCCGCGTGCTGGGACATGGGGGGAGAGGGACCCTCGGGCGCGGAATGAAGGACGGATCGCGGCTTCCCGGAACGGGGACCCGGGGAGTCGCACGGCGAACGGCCGCACCGCCTTTATCGGCCCCTCGCTCCCGGACCTTCAGGCCGCCGGTCGGGCCTGCGGGCGCGAGGGGTGTGAGCCGGGCAATCTAGGGACCGGCTCCGGGGTCGCGCAAGTCGGGGCCGCCGTCCGGCGGGAGAACGAGGCGGGCCCGGGGCTCCGGGCGCAAGTCTGGAGGGCGCGCGGCCGATTGCCTAGTATCCCGGGTCTCGACGAAGGCGCCTGGCCCGGGGCCGTGCCCGCGTGGCCCCACGCGCCGGCGCCCGAGCGTCCCGTCCCGGAGAGAGCGCAGCGAATGAAGGCCGTGCGTCGCCTGCTCGAAGTGCTCGTGTGCGCGCTCGCGTGCTACGCGGTGGCGGTCTACGCGTGGCTGGCCGCCCAGCGCGTCGTCTACCCGGTGGAGGTGGACTTCATCGAGGGCGTGATGCTCGACCACGTCGCCCGCGTGGCCGCCGGTCAGCCGCTCTACGTCGAGCCGAGCCTGCAGTACATCCCGCTCGCGTACATGCCGCTCTTCACGGTCGCGAGCGCGGGCGTCGCGCTCCTCGGCGGCGGACCGTCGTTCTTCGCGATGCGCATCGTCTCGCTCGTCGCCTCGCTGCTGCTCGCCGGCCTGCTCGCGTGGATCGTATGGCGCGAGACCCGCCGTCTCGTCTTCGCGGCCGCCGCGGCCGGCGTGTACACGCTGGCCTTCGGCCTCACCGGCGCGTGCCACGACGTGGGCCGGCCCGATTCGATGATGCTGCTGCTCACGTTCTCGGGGCTCGCGCTGCTGCGCTGGAGCCGCGGGGCTGCGGGCGCGCTGGGCGCCGCGGCGCTGCTCACGCTCGGGTTCTTCACCAAGCAGCACAGCCTGCTCTTCACCGCGGGCGCGCTGGTTTTCCTGTTCTTCCACGACCGCCGCCGGCTGCCCGTCTTCGCCGCCGCGATCGTCGCCGGCTGCCTCGGCGGCTACCTGCTGCTCACCGCCTGGCTCGGCGAGTGGTTCCGCGTCTACACCTTCTCCATCCCGCGCGGCTGGTCCGAGATCGACGTCGCCCGCATCGAGCGCTACCTCGGGGTGGGGCTCTTCGGCGCGCTCGCGTGCTCGAGCACCCCGGCGCTGCTCTCGCTCGCGGCCCCCGACCCGGGCACGGACCGCCGCCGCATGCTCTGGTACTGGGCCGGCTTCGGCGCCGTCGGCACCGGGCTGCTCGCGACGCTCGACAAGAACGCCTACCTGCACGTCTTCACCCCGACCGTGGTCGCGCTCGCCGTGCTCGGACCGCTCGCGCTCGACCGCATCCTGCGCCACTTCGAAGCGGCCGCGCCCCCGAGCCGCACCGCCGCGCTCGCCGTGCTCGCGGTGCTCGCCGGGCAGTTCGTGCCGCTCGTCTACTCGCCGCGCCTGCACCTGCCGCGCCCGCACGCGGCCGAGGCGCACGATGCGCTCATCGATCGCATCCGCTCGCTCCCCGGGGGCGCGCTCGTGCCCTACCACAGCTGGTACGACCGCGAGGCGGGAGGGAAGGGCTCGCTGCAGTTCATCGCGCTCGACGACATCGAGCGCTCGCGCGGCAACGCCATCCTCGCCCGCGACCCGCGGTTCCTCGAGAGAATGTTCGAACCGCTCCGCTCGGGCCCCGGGCGGCCGGCGATCGTGACCGACGTGACGCTCGAGCATTCGGGCCCGCTCTGGCGGCGCATCGCTCCCGGCTACAGGCTCGCCGACTCTCTGGGCGAACTGTCGAAGCCGCTCGTGCCGCTCACCGGCAACCAGCACTCGGTGACCTACATCTACCTGCCCGTCGAGCCCGACACGGCGGCGGGAGCGCCGTGAGCCGTCCGGTCGCGACGGTCAGCATCGACGTCGACCCGGTGGACCTGCACCTGGTCGGCTACGGGTTCCCCGGCCTGCCGACCGACCCGCTCGCCTACACCGCGGCGCTGCCGCGGCTGGCGGAGGCGTTCGCCCGCCACGGCGTGCGCGCGACCTTCTTCTGCGTGGGCCGCGACGCCGCCGCGCACGCCGGCGCGCTGCGCGCGCTCGCCGCGGCCGGGCACGAGATCGCGAGCCACACCTGGTCGCACCCCATCGGCTTCGCCTCGCTGCCGCCCGCGCGGCAGGCGGCCGAGCTGGCCGACTCGCGCGCCGCGCTCGAGGCGGCGGGCGGCGGCGCGGTCGTGGGGTTCCGCTCCCCGAACTTCGACATGAACGCGGGCGTCGTGCCGCGGCTGGCCGAGGCCGGGTACCGCTACGACGCGTCGGCCTATCCGAGCCTGCTGCTGCTGCCCGCGCGCGCGGTGCTCGCCCTCAAGAGCAGCGACCCGCTGCGCGTGCTGGCCATGCGGCCGTGGCCGTTCACCTGGAACCGCATGCCCCACGAATGGCGCGCGGGCGGCGCCTCGGTGCGCGAGTTCCCGGTGGCGATGACGCCGGGCCTGCGGCTGCCCGTCTACCACACCATGCGCTGGGTCTCGTCCGAGGCGAGCTTCCGCTCGGCGGTGGACGGGTTCGCGCGGCGCGGCGAGCCGCTCTCGTACGTGCTGCACGCCGTGGACGCGCTCGGCCTCGCCGAGGACGGCGTGGACCGCCGGCTCGCGAGGCACCCCGGCATGGACCGCCCGCTGAAGGCCAAGCTGGAGCTGCTCGACCGGACGCTGGGGGCGATCGTTTCGCGTTTCGAGACGCGGACTTACGCCGAACAGCTCGGGTGACGCGGCAGCCCGGCGCGCGGCCCTCCGGGCGCGCCCGGGAATGCCGGGGCGAAGTTCGCGTATCTTCCCGCGCGACTTCGATCCCTCGCCTTCCCGAACCCGCCGGAGGTCTCCCATGACGCCGCGTCCGCTGTCCGTGCTGCTCCTTCTCGTGCTCGCCGGCCCCGCGCGGGCCGCCGGCCCCTCGGTCACCGTCTACTCGCGCGACCTCGGCTTCGTGCGCGAGGCGCGTACGCTCGACGCCCGCACCGGCCGCGACACGCTGCGGCTCGAGGGCGTCTCGAACCGACTCGACTTCTCGTCGGTGCGGCTCGCGCCGGCCGCAGGGCGGGTGACGCGGCTCGCCTACCGCTGGGACACCGCGAGCGGCGAGGCGTTCGTCGAGAAGGCGATCGGCCAGCGCGTGCGCGTGGTCTCGCGCGGCGACCGCGTGGCCGAGGGCCTGCTCGTCTCGGCCGACGGCGGCTGGCTGGTCCTGCGCGCCGACGACGGCGCCGTGCTGACGCTCTCTCGCGCCGCGGTCGAGGAGATGCGGCTCGCGAAGGCCGCCGCGTCGCTGTCTCTGCGCCCCGCGATCGAGGCCGTGCTCGAGGGCGCGAAGGGCGCGACGGGCGCCGAACTCAGCTACCTGACCGGCGGGCTCTCCTGGAGTTGCGAGCACCTGCTCGTCCGCACGGGCGAGACGAGCGGCACCTGGTCGGCTCGCGTCGTGGTCGAGAACACGACCGGCCGCGCCTACGAGGACGCGAAGCTCAAGCTGATCGCGGGCGAGCCCGCTCGCGCGGGCTCGCGGCCCGTCCCCTACGAGAAGATGGCGATGCGCACCATGGCGATGTCCGCCGAGGCCGGGGCCGGCGACGCGCTCACCGAGGCCGCGTTCGCCGACTACCACCTCTACACGCTGCCCGGCTCCGCGACGCTGCGCGACCGCGAGTCGCAGAGCCTGGTGATGATCGAGCCGCGGCCCGTGCAGCTCGCGCCCCGCTACGTCTACCGCGGCGGGGATCCGCGCGGCGTCGCGGTGCAGCTCGAGATGGTGAACTCGGCGAAGGCCGGCGCCGGCGCCCCGCTCGCCGCCGGCCGCGTGCGCGTCTTCCAGGCCGACGACGACCGGGACCTGCAGTTCACCGGCGAGACCACCGTGAAGCACACCGCCGTGGACGAGAAGGTGACGCTCGAGACGGGCCACGCGTTCGACCTCGCGGCCGAGCGGCGGATGCTCACCGACCGGCGCGTGAGCGACCGCGAGCGCGAGTTCTCGGTCGAGGTGAAGCTGCGCAACCGCAAGCCGGGGGCCGTTCGCATCGTCGTCGAGGAAGCCGTGGGCGGTGACGTCACCGTGACCGCGCAGTCGGCGCCCTCGACGCGCAAGGACGCGAACACGCTGGAGTGGACGCTCGACGTCGCGCCCGGCAAGGAGGCCGTGCTCACGTACACCGCGCGCCAGCGCTGGTAGCGAGCGTGCGGGAGGAACGGGCCGGGCGCCGCGGGCGGCCGGCCCGTTTCGCATGCGCGCCGCCCCCTCTCCGCCTCGCGAACCGGGGCCGCGCCGGGCGGCGAATCGCCCGCGCCGGACGAAGGCGTGACGAAACCCGCGGCGGCACCGCGTAGTGTGCGCCCCCATGCGCACGCTCGCCCCGGCCGTCCTGCTCACCGCCCTCGTCGCGGCGCTCGCCGGCTGCGCGCCATCGGGCGCGCCCGGGAGGCCCGCCGCGCCCGCCGCGGCGGCGGCCGACACGGTGCTCGTGCCCGTGACCTCCGCCGACCTGCGCGCGCTCGCCGCGCGGCCGGGCGCGGGCGCGACGCTGCTCAACGTCTGGGCCACCTGGTGCGGGCCGTGCCGCGAGGAGTTCCCGGCGCTGCTCGCCGCCGCGCGCCGCCACCCGGAGCTGCGCCTCGTGCTCGTCTCGGCCGACTTCGACGACCAGCTCCACGAGGTGCGCGCGTTCCTCGGCGCGCACGGGGTCACCGATACGACGTACTACAAGGCCGAAGCCGACCAGGAGTTCATCAACGGCCTCGAGCCGGCCTGGAGCGGCGCGCTGCCGGCGACGATCGCGTACGACGCGAACGGCCGGGCGGTCGACTTCTGGGAGGGCGGCGCCGACTCCGCCCGTTTCGAGCAAGCGATTTCCAGGGCCCTGCAGGCCACCGCCACCGTCCACGGAGGAACCGCCCGATGATCCGCATCGTCCGCCTCGCGCTCGCCGCCGTCCTGCTCGCCGCCGTGCCCGCCGCCCGCGCCTTCGCGCAGGCGGACGCCGCTCCCGCGCCCGCCGCGCTCGCGCTCGGCGCGGCCGCGCCGATGACCGACGTCGCGATGAAGAACGTGGACGGCCGCGAGACCACCATCGCGAAGTCCGCGGGCCGGAAGGGCACGCTCGTGCTCTTCATCTGCAACCACTGCCCGTGGGTCAAGATGTGGGAGCCGCGCATCGCCCAGCTGGGCAACGCCGCGCTCAAGCAGGGCGTGGGGGTCATCGCCGTGAACGGCAACGACCCGGCGGCCTATCCCGAGGACGAGTACGACGTCATGGTGAAGCGGGCGAAGCAGGTCGGCTACAAGTTCCCCTACGTCGTGGACGCCACCTCCGACGTCTCGCGCGCGTTCGGCGCCACGAAGACGCCCGAGGCGTTCCTGTTCGACGCGAGCGGCAAGCTCGTCTACCACGGCGCGCTCGACGACAACGCGAAGGACGCGAAGGCCGTGAAGTCGCGCTGGCTCGCCGACGCCGTGGCCGCAGTGGCCGCCGGCAAGAAGGTGCCCGTCGCCGAGACGAAGGCGCTCGGCTGCACGATCAAGTTCCGCGACAAGCCGGCGAAGTAGCCGGCCGCCGTGCACGGGGCCGCCGGGGAGCAGCGTGAACCGGTGTTGCTTCAGGCCGGGACTCGGCGATCGGGCACCCAGATCCACCCCTCGACGCGCGCACGATCCATCTGGGAGTCGAGTGGGGCAACCGATCGGCCCATGAGGAAGTCGTACCCCGCGATCGTGCAGACGACTGCATCCTCCGCGTCGTCGCGACTGCTCAGCTGACAATCGGAGGAACCGGCAATGCCGGGCCCGAACTCCTCGAATCGTGCGGAACCACGGGGTGCCCCGTGCGCGATACGCGTGGCGGCCGGGTAGACCTCGATGGCCCGCACGCGGGCGCCCTCGCAATCGCCCCAGGCCATCGGAATGGGTTCCCCGCTCAGGTCGCGAAGTTCACCCAGCAACCTCAATGCGCTCACGGTCGTGCGCGAGATGCGATCGGCTCCGATCTCGAGCGGACGCTTTCCCAGCCTCCGATGAACTTCGTCGTCCGTCAGGCGGCGAAACAGCTGGTCGGAGGACGCGGACCCGAGCGACCGGCCGGCCTCGTGCCCGGGAAGGATTCGGCCGAGGGGGGCGGCCCAACCGAGCGGGGCATCGAGCGCCAGCAACACCCTGCCTTCACGTTTCAACCATCTCGCGAGGATCTGAGCCGGAGGTTCGCGCCGTGATGCCGTTCGGCTCTCCAGAATACGGAGTGATCCTTCCTTCCGCATCACCGCAACCGCCAGTCCGACCTTCTCGGGTTGAGTGGCGCAATCGACGCCGAGGATCGTGTGCACAGATCACTCCCGCGCCATCACCACGTGCGTAGCGGCGGGCATCGCGACGTGCTCGACGACGCGGAAGCCGAGCGCGGGCAGGTCGATCCCGGCCAGCAGCGGCTCGCCGCGGCCGAGCAGCACGGGCGAGATCGCCAGGTGCATCTCGTCGATCCGCCCGGCCTGCAGGTACTGGCGGATCGTCGCGGCGCCGCCGCCCACCCGAACGTCGCGATCGCCCGCCGCTTCGCGGGCGCGCGCGAGCGCTTCGTCGGCGCCGCCCGTGACGAAGTGAAATGTCGTCCCGCCGTCCATCTCGAGCGGCGCGCGCGCGTGGTGGGTGAGGACGAACACCGGCACGTGGTACGGCGGCTCCTCGCCCCACCAGCCGCGCCACGAGTCGTCGGGCCACGGGCCGCGCACCGGTCCGAACATGTTGCGGCCCAGGATCCACGCGCCGAGGTTGGCGAACCCGCGCCGGGCGAAGTCGTCGTCCACCCCGGTCTCGCCGCCGTCTTGTCCCATCACCTCGCGCCGGAACGTGCGGGTGGGGAGCACCCAGCGGTGCAGCGCCTCGCCGCCCGCGCCGAGCGGCTGTTCGAGGCTCTGTCCGGGTCCGGCGCCGAAGCCGTCGAGCGAGACCGAGAAGCAGAGGACCTTCACGCGGGCCATGGGCACTCCTTCATCACGGGGACGGAGCGGTGCGGCGGGGGGCGCAGTATCGTCGGGCGCGTACCCTAGGGGCAACGGGGTCCTCGCCGCACCGGCGAGGCTCGACTAGAGTCCGGAGACCATGCCCTTCCAGCTCGCGTCACCCTACCCGCCGGCCGGCGACCAGCCGCAGGCCATCGAGGAGCTCGTCGCCGGCCTGCGCGCCGGGCAGCGCCACCAGACGCTGCTCGGCGTGACCGGCTCGGGCAAGACCTTCACGGTCGCGAACGTGATCGCGAAGTACGGAAAGCCCGCGCTGGTCATCTCGCACAACAAGACGCTGGCGGCGCAGCTCTACGGCGAGTTCAAACAGTTCTTTCCCGACAACGCCGTCGGCTACTTCATCTCGTACTACGACTACTACCAGCCCGAGGCCTACGTCCCGGCGACGAACACCTACATCGCCAAGGACGCCAGCATCAACGACGACATCGACCGGCTGCGCCTGCAGGCGACGTCCATGCTGCTCGAGCGCGACGACGTGGTCATCGTGGCCAGCGTCTCGTGCATCTACGGCCTCGGCACGCCCGACGACTGGAAGGGCATGCGCGTGGACCTGGCCGCCGGCGCGCCGCTGCGCCGCCGCGACCTGCTCGAGCAGCTCGTCGCCATCCAGTACACGCGCAACGAGGTCGAGGTGCAGCGGGGGCAGTTCCGCGTGCGCGGCGACGTGGTCGAGGTCCGGCCCGCCTACGAGGACTACTCGATCCGCATCGAGCTCGAGGACGACGTGGTCACCCGCATCCGCGCGGTGGACCCCGTCACCGGCAAGGGCGTGCGCGCGATGGACCGGCTGGCGCTGTACCCGGCGAAGCACTTCGTCACCCCGCAGGACCGCCTGTACGCGGCGCTCTCGACGATCCGCGCCGAACTGCGCGAGCAGCTCGCGCGCTTCCGCGCCGAGGGCAAGCTGCTCGAGGCGCAGCGCCTGCAGCAGCGCACCGAGTACGACCTCGAGCTGCTCGCCGGCGTCGGCACCTGCCCGGGCGTCGAGAACTACTCGCGGCACCTGGCCGGGCGCGCCCCGGGCGAGCGGCCCGGCTGCCTGCTCGACTTCTTCCCGCGCGACGCCGAAGGCCGACCCGACTTCCTGCTGATCGTGGACGAGTCGCACGTCACCGTGCCGCAGATCGGCGCCATGTACGAGGGCGACCGCTCGCGCAAGACCACGCTCGTGGACTTCGGGTTCCGCCTGCCGAGCGCGCTCGACAACCGGCCGCTCCGCTTCGCCGAGTTCGAGGAGCAGGTGGGGCCGACGCTCTACATCTCGGCCACCCCGGGCGAGTACGAGCTGGCGAAGAGCGAGGGCGTGTTCGTCGAGCAGGTGATCCGCCCGACCGGGCTCGTGGACCCCGAGCTGGTGATCAAGCCCATCGAGGGCCAGGTGGACGACCTGCTCGCCGAGGTGCGCGAGCGCGTCGCGCGCCAGGAGCGGGTGCTCGTGACCACGCTCACCAAGCGCATGGCCGAGGACCTGACCGACTACCTCGGCGAGATGGGCGTGCGCGTGCGCTACCTGCACAGCGACATCGACGCGCTCGAGCGCGTCGAGATCCTGCGCGGCCTGCGGCTCGCCGACTTCGACGTGCTGGTGGGCATCAACCTGCTGCGCGAGGGCCTCGACCTGCCCGAGGTCTCGCTGGTCGCGATCCTCGACGCCGACAAGGAAGGGTTCCTGCGCAGCGAGCGCTCGCTCATCCAGACCGCCGGGCGCGCCGCGCGCAACGCCGGCGGGCGCGTGATCCTGTACGCCGACACCGTCACCGACTCGATGCGCCGCGCGATCGCCGAGATGAACCGGAGGCGCGAGAAGCAGCTCGCGTTCAACGCCGCCCACGGCATCACGCCGCGCACGATCCTCAAGAGCGTCGAGGAGATCCTGCAGGCCACCTCGGTGGCCGACGCCATCGGCCGCGGCGACCGCCGCGACGCGGAGACCGTGGCGGCGGCGCTCGCCGAGGGCCCCGAGTTGCTCATCGCCCGGCTCGAGGGCGAGATGCTCGAGGCCGCGAAGGCGCTCGAGTTCGAGCGCGCGGCCTCGCTGCGCGACCGCATCGACGAGATCCGCGACGCGCTCGCGGCCGCGACCGGCGGCGCGCCGGCCGAGCGCGCCGCGCGCCCCGTGCCGCAGCCGCGGAAGCGCTCGCACCGGTTCGGGAAGGACCGGTAGGGGCGGCGGGGCGGGCGGCGGCAGGACGACGGCGCGGTCGCGTTCGCGGCGGCCGGCCGCGACGAAGTGGTGTACCGGAGCCGAGGGGGACGCCTTGCTCTACATGATCGTCGAGCACTTCAGGAACGGTGACGCGCTGCCGGTGTACCGGCGCTTTCGCGACCGCGGGCGGCTGGCCCCGGAGGGCCTGACGTACGTGGCGAGCTGGGTCACCGAGGACCTCACCACCTGCTACCAGGTGATGGAGTCTCCCGACGCCGCGCTCCTGCACCGCTGGATCGCGGCCTGGGACGACCTCGTCGAGTTCGAGGTCGTGCCCGTCATGACGTCCGCGGACGCGGCCGCGTCGGTCGCGGATCGCCTGTAGATCGGCTGCAAGCCCAGCGCGCGCTCGAGTGCCGGGCCGCCCGGAAGTCATGGGCCACGGCCCGGCGCCAAGCGACCGAGGAGACCCACGTGAAGAAGCCGGATCGCCAGCAGATGCTCGCCACGCTCGCCGTGCGGTTCGCCGCGCACGCGCAACGCCACGAGGGCATCGCGTGGCCGAAGGTCCTCGCCGCGCTCGACGCGAAGCCCGCGGCGCTGGCGACGCTCGCCGAAATGGAGGCGACCGGCGGTGAGCCGGACGTGATCGGGAAGGAGAAGGGCTCGGGGCGGATCGTGTTCTGCGACTGCTCGCCCGAGAGCCCCGCCGCCCGCCGGAGCCTTTGCTACGACCGGGCGGCGCTCGATGCGCGCAAGGAGCACAAGCCGAAGGGGAGCGCCGTCGAGGCGGCCGCGGCGATGGGCATCGAGCTGCCGACCGAGGAGCAGTACCGCGCGCTGCAGGAACTCGGGGAGTTCGACCTCAAGACCTCGAGCTGGATCCTGACGCCGCCGGACGTCCGCTCGCGCGGCGGGGCGCTCTTCTGCGACCGGCGCTTCGGCCGCGTGTTCGTCTACCACAACGGCGCCGAGTCCTACTACGCGGCGCGGGGCTTTCGCGGGCTGCTGCGGGTGTGACGAGGGCGCGGTACGAACGCATTCCGAGGCCCGTGTCGAGGCATGCCCTGTGCTTCCACTTCGAGCGAGACGGTGGCGGAGATGGATGCACCGAACCGAGGCGCACAGATGCGATGGCTTCGCCGGGCAGTCTCGGCGCTTGCGAAGCCGGGTCCGGCCGCGCTGGACACGCTGGATGCGCGGTGCCACCGCCCGGACGAGCTCGCGCTCGACTTCGGTGATTCCTGCCGCGCGGTCGTCGGGAACTTCGCGGGCGATCTGACCCCGGGCCAGCTCCGCGCCCTGCAGAGGCTCGATGCTCTCCCGTGACCTCGCGGACTGCTCCGCGGAGCAGCAGGAGTTCTTTCGCCGGACGAGCGTGTCCCCCGGCAAGTGGGATCTGCCGCCCTGGGGGGATCCGGGCGGCGGGTTCTGGGTCGTGGCGGTTCACCTCGATCGGGTGCTCTGGTACAACGACATCGAGGACGGCTTCAACGTCTCGCGATTCGACGTGGAGGGTGAGATCCCCGCAGACGAGCACTGGTGCAACCAGGACCCGCTGCGCCGGGCGCTGCCGGGACCGCACGGCGGACTCGGTACCGGGCCAGGATGGTCGTAGCCGCATGGAGGGTTCGCCGAAAGCCGGCCGTGAAGTCGCGGGGTGCGAAAGACGATTCTCGCGGGGCGCGACGATGCCGTGCGCGTCGCGAGCGAGCGACACACCCGTGCGGAGGCGACGTGGAAAGGAGGGATGCTGCTCGATGTCGCACCGGGTGTTTCGCGACATCGAGCGCCTCCTCGAAGGTGGCTGGAGCGCTGTGACTCGGTCGGCCGCCCCGCGGCGGTGTGACCGCGGGAAATCAACGGGAGGTGTGCCGTGCTCGAGATCCTCGGGTTCGTGGTGCTGGTCGCGCTGGTCGTCATCGTCTTCTGGCTCGCCCGGGTCTTCTACGTCTTGCAGAAGGGCCTGAACGAGATCATCAGCGGGCTCAACTCGCTCGACCAGCGGCTCGCCAACCTGGAGGCCAGGCCCGGCGAGCGGAAGCGGCATGACGCGGGAACGGGCGCGTGATCCGTCCGCGGCCCTCGAACCGAGCGGCCGAGGCGGTCCTCGTGTCTCCACTCGTCGTTCCTCATGACCCGGCCTGGTCGCGGGCCTTCCGCGACGAAGCGCTCCGCATCGTCGAGGCGCTCGGCGAGCCGGCGGTGGCCGTGCACCACATCGGCAGCACCGCGATCCCGGGCATCGCGGCGAAGCCCATCCTCGACCTGCTGCTCGAAGTGGAGCGCCTCGAGCGCCTCGACGAGCAGGCCGGCGCGATGCGGGGGCTGGGCTACGAGGCGATGGGGGAGTTCGGCATCCCGGGGCGCCGGTACTTCCGGAAGGACGACGCGGGCGGGACGCGCACCCACCACGTGCACGGCTTCCTCGCGGGGAGCGAAGGCGCCACGCGGCACCTGGCGTTTCGCGCCTACATGGTCGCCCACCCGGAGGAGGCGCGAGCGTACGGCGCGCTCAAGGAGCGGCTGGCGGCGCGGTATCCGGGCGACATGAACGCCTACATGGACGGCAAGGACGCGTTCGTCCGCGAACGCGAGCGCCGCGCCCTCACGTGGTGGGCCGCGCGGGATTCCTGAGGCGCGGCGTTCCCCCGCGTCCGTCCCCGGTCCGCCCCGGCTCGCCGCCGGACGGGCCGTCCCCGCCGAGGTGCACACCACGCGCCCCTGCCGCTATGCTGCCGCGTCCACAAGCGCCCCGGGGGGTCCGGGGCCGGCCGGCCGCCATCCGGGAGCGTTCCCTCCGTGCTCGAATCCTTCCTGCCGCTGGTCAAGTTCGCGCTCTCCGAGGACGTGGGCACGGGCGACGTCACGACGCTCAACTCCGTGCCGCCCAACGTCGGCGCGCGCGCGGCCATCGTCGCCAAGGAGCCGGGCGTGGTCTCGGGGCTCGAGATCGCGCAGATGACGTTCCGCGAGGTGGACCCGACGCTCAAGTTCAAGGCCACGACCCGCGACGGGCAGGTGGTCAAGGCGGGCGTGGCGCTCGCGCAGGTCTCGGGCTCGGCGGCGGGCATCATGACGGCCGAGCGCACGGCGCTGAACTTCATGATGCGCATGTGCGGCGTGGCCACGCTGACGCGCCGCTACGTGGACGCCATCGCCGGCACGGGCGCGCGGATCCTCGACACGCGCAAGACCACGCCGGGGCTGCGCTTCCTCGAGAAGTACGCCGTGCGCTGCGGCGGCGGCGACAACCACCGGCTGGCGCTGTGGGACATGTACCTCGTGAAGGACAACCACATCCGCGCGGCGCGCGGGCTGACGGCGGCCATCGACCGCATCCAGCGCACGCGCCGCGACCTGCTGCTCGAGGTCGAAGTCGAGTCCATGGAGCAGCTCCACGAGGCGCTGCGCCCGGAGGTGGACCGCATCCTCGTGGACAACCAGGCGCCCGACGCGGTGCGCCGCGCGGTCGAGGTGGTGGACGAGTGGTTCCGCGCGAACCCGCCGGACCACCCGCGCGTGCGGCCGGGCGCGCGCCGCTGGCCCGAGGTCGAGGTGAGCGGCGGCATCACCCTCGAGACGGTGCGCGCCTACGCCGAGACGGGCGCCGACTGGCTGAGCGTCGGCGCGCTCACGCACTCGGCCCCGGCCCTGAACCTCAGCCTGGAGATCGAGGAAGTTGGCTGATCCCGGTTTCGATCGCGCCCGCTTCGAGGCCGCGCTCGCGACGCGCCGGCTGGGCCGCGCGCTGCTCGTGCGCGAGCGGGCGGGCTCGACCAACGACGACGCGTTCGAGGCGCTCGCCGCGGGGCTTCCCGACGGCGTCACGGTGGTGGCGCTCGAGCAGGTGAGCGGCCGCGGCCGCGCGGGGCGCGCGTGGGCGCACGCGCCGGGACGGAGCCTGGCGATGTCGTTCGCGCTCCACCCGGGCTGCGACGCGCGCCAGGCCGCGGCCCTCCCGCTCGCGGCGGGGCTCGCGGTCGCGCGCGCGGCGGGCGCGCTCGGAGTGCGCGCGGCGATCAAGTGGCCGAACGACGTGCTCGCGGGCGGCCGCAAGCTGGCCGGGGTGCTCTGCGAACTGCGCCGCCTGCCCGCGGGCGGCGACGCGGTCGTGGTGGGCGTCGGCGTCAACGTGCGGCACGCGGCGGCGGACTTCCCGCCGGAGCTGCGGGACACCGCGACCTCGCTGGCGATGGCGGGCGCGGACGCCGCCCTCGAGGACGTGGCGGCGCGGGTGCTGAACGCGTTCGAGCCGCTGTGGGCCGAGCTGCAGGAGGGCGACCGCGCGAAGGTGCTGGACGCCTGGAGCGAGCGCGCGGCGTTCTGGGGCGAGACCGTCACGGTGCGTGCGCCCGCAGGGCCGGTGACGGGCGTGGCGACGCGGCTCGATCGCGACGGCGCTCTCGTGCTGCGGCTCGAGAGCGGCGCCGAGACCACGGTGGTCGCGGGCGACCTCGAGCCGGGGCCGACGGCGGAGGGCCGCGCGCGGTGAGCCAGAGCCCGCACCTCGACCCGCGCCGCGAGCGCGAGTTCCGCCCCGACGACGAGTGGCCGGACCCGCGCGCGGGCGGCGACATGCCGTTCCTCGCGCACCTCGACGAGTTGCGCCGCGTGCTGCAGCACAGCCTGCTCGCGGTGATGGTCGGAGCGCTCGGCGGCTGGTGGCTGGCGCCGCGCGTGCTCACCGATCTCATCCACCGCACCGTGGGCAGCACGGTCGTGATGTCGCCGTTCGAGGCGTTCAACGAGCGGCTCAAGCTCTCGGCGCTGCTCGGGCTGACGCTCGCGCTGCCGATCGTCGCCTGGCGGCTGTGGTCGTTCGTGGTGCCGGGGCTGCTCAAGCAGGAGCGCAAGTGGGTGGTGCCGCTCGCGGCGTTCTCGTGCGTGCTCTTCGGGCTCGGCGCGGCGGGGGCCTACTTCTACGTGGTGCCGCTCGTCATCGACGTGCTCAAGACGTTCCTGACCGAGGGCATGGTCACGCAGATCCGGCTCTCGCTGCTGCTCGAGTTCTTCTACAACATGGCCATCGCCTGCGGGCTGCTCGCCCAGCTCCCGATGGTCACGATGCTGCTGACCGGCATCGGCCTCGTGACCCCCGTGTTCCTGCTCAAGCAGTGGCGGGTCGCGATCATCGTCATCTTCGTCGTCACCGCGGCCATCACGCCCGGCGACATCGTCAGCGCGCAGCTCGTCATGGGCGCGCCCATGGCGGCGCTGTACTTCGTGAGCGTGGGGCTCTCGTTCCTCGTCGCGAAGCGGCGCGCCCGCGCCGAGGCCGAGGCCTTCGGCGACTCCGAGGGAGGAGCGGACCCCCATGACTGAGCCCCGGAAGCGCGCCGCGCGGCGCCGGCGCGTGATGGCGCCCACGCCGCTGCTGGCGGTGGACGTCGGCAACAGCGAGACCACGGTCGGCCGCTTCACCGGCCGCGACCTCGACGGGTTCTGGCGGCTGACGAGCGGCCGCCACACCGCCGACGAGATCCGCTACATCCTCGAGGCCCTGCTCAAGACGCCCGCGACCGGCTGGGGCGCGGTGGTGTGCTCGGTCGTGCCGTCGCAGACCGTGACCTGGCGTGAGGCGCTGCGCGCCATCACCGGCCGCGCCCCGGTCGAGCTCAGCCACGAGACCGCGCGGATCGCGGTCCAGGTGCCCGACCCCGCCTCGGTGGGGCCGGACCGCCTCGCCAACGCCTACGCCGCGCGCGTGCTGTACGGCGCGCCGGCCATCGTCGTGGACCTCGGCACGGCGACGACGCTCGACTGCGTGTCGAAGGCGGGCGCCTACGTCGGCGGGGCGATCGCCCCCGGCGTGGTGACCGCGTCCGAGGAGTTGTTCCGCCGGGCCGCGCGCCTCGCGCGCGTGGACCTGCGGCGGCCCGAGCGCGCGCTCGGGCGCACGACCGAGGAGTGCCTGCGCGTCGGCGTGCTGTGGGGCAACGCGGGACTGGTGGACACGCTGGTGCGGCGCGTGAGCGCCGAACTGGGCGGCCACCCGAAGGTGATCGCGACGGGAGGGCTTGCGGCCGTGCTGGCGCCCGAATGCGAGACGGTGGACCTCGTGGACGAGACGCTGACCCTGAAGGGCATGCGGCTTCTGTGGGAGGAGATCGCGTGACGCACGAAAGGAAGACCCCGACGATGAAGAGGACGCTCACCCTGATGCTCGCGGCCGCCGCGGTGCTCGGCGCGCTCGGCTCGGCCGGCGCGGCGAAGAAGCCGGCGTTCCGGCCGGTGCCGCCCACCGCGGTGGCGCAGGACTCGCTGATCCGTCCCGGCGAGAAGCACTTCGCCCGGCTGTGGCAGCTCACTTTCGGCGGCCAGAACGCCGAGGCCTACTGGAGCGCCGACGGCACGAAGCTGAGCTTCCAGGCCACGGTCGGGGACTGGCCGTGCGACCAGCAGTACGTGATGGACCTGGCGAGCGGAAAAGTGAACCGCGTCAGCACCGGCAAGGGCCGCACGACCTGCGGGTACTTCTACGACGGCGACCGGCGCGTGCTGTTCGCCAGCACGCACGGCGGCGGCGACGACTGCGGCCCGAACCCCGACATGAGCCAGGGCTACATCTGGGCGATCTACAAGGACTACGACATCTGGAGCGCGAAGCCCGACGGCAGCGATCTCCGGCCGCTCGTGACCGGCGCGGGCTACGACGCCGAGGCCACCGTATCGGTGGACGGGAAGTGGATCGTGTACACGGCCAAGCGCGACGGCGACGTGGACCTCTACAAGATGCGCCCCGACGGCAGCGGCCTGCAGCGGCTCACGACCGCGGTCGGCTACGACGGCGGAGCGTTCTTCTCGCACGACGGCCGGAAAATCGTGTGGCGCACGCACCGCTCCGCCGACACGGCGTACGTGAACACGTTCCGCCGCCTGCTCGACGTGGACCTGGTCAAGCCGAGCCGCATGGACATCCACGTCATGAACGCCGACGGCACCAACCAGCGCCAGCTCACGAACAAGCCGGGCGCCTCGTTCGCGCCGTACTTCACGCCCGACGACAAGCAGATCCTGTACTCGTCGAACTGGGAGAACCCGCGCAGCCGCAACTTCGACCTCTACCTGATCGACGCCGAGACGGGCGGCGAGCCGGCGCCGGTCACGCGAGATCCCGACTTCGACGGCTTCCCGATGTTCAGCCCCGACGGCAAGTGGCTGGTCTTCTGCTCGAACCGCGGCGGCAAGGTCGCGGGCGAGACCAACATCTTCCTGGCGGAGTGGAGGAAGTGAAACGAGGCGGGCGCGCCGGCAGGACCGCGCACGGCGCGCCCGCCGCTCCGCCCGGCGGCGGGCCGCCGGGGGCGGGGCACCTCCTCGAATCGCTCGCCGCCGCGCTGGTCGCCGCCCTCGCGCTCGCGTGGCGCTACCGCGACGCGGTGCGGCTGCCGTTCCTGAACGACGACTACGTTTTCCTCGACGCCACCGCGCACCGCCCGTTCGCGTCGCTGTGGGGCTTCGGGCAGCTGTTCTTCCACTGGTGGCGGCCGTGGTCTCGCGAGGCGCACTACTGGGCGCTCCAGCGCCTCGCGGGCCCGAACGAGCCGCTCTTCCACGTCGCGAACCTGCTGCTCGCGTCGGCCGCGCTCGCGCTCTTCCACGACCTCGCGCGCGCGCTGCTGGGCCGCGCGCGCGCGGCGTTCGCGACCGCGGCGGCCGCCGCGATGTCGGCGTGGGCGCTGCCGCTGCTGTGGGCCGCGGGCGCGCAGGACCTGTGGATGATCGTCTGGTCGCTGGCCGCGCTCGCCTGCTGGCGGCGCGAGCGGCGCGCGCTCGCGTTCGCGGCGTACGCGCTCGCGCTCGCGAGCAAGGAGACCGCGGCGCCGCTGCCGCTGCTGTTCGTGGCGTGGGACCTCGCGGCCGGGCGGCGCGCGCTGCCCGCGGCGCTCGTGCGTGTGCTGCCCGCCGCGGCGCTGGCGGCCGCGTGGGCGTTCGCGCACCCGCACCTGGGCGGGCGGTTCCTGCGCGGGCTCGCGATCGAGGGCGCGCCCGAGTCGGTGCGGCTCGCGCCGCCGCTCGCGCTCGGGCGCAGCGTGCTGGCGCTCGCGAGCGCGGACGCGCGGTTCGCGCCCGTCGCGGGCTGGGCCGCGGCGCTGCTCGAGGCGCTGCCCGCGGCGCTGCTGCTCGCGGGCC